>JBDTZL010000327.1:0-20859 GCA_040005125.1 Ginsengibacter sp. | reverse complement strand
TCAACCGAATACTCCTGCAACTCCGTTTGCAGTTTGCCATTTTGATCTGTTTTGGTTTGCACTGTAACAGCATTGTTTTTATCCCGAATAGTTACTTCAGCATTTTTTACAGGGCTTCCTTTTGCATCTGTAACATTTAGAGATAATGTCCAGTAAACCGAATAGCTGTGTTCCTGGTCGGTACGCTGTATTCCAAAATCTGCACCGCGGATATCATTAGATCTGAACTCAACGTTCTTTGCTATACAATCTTCACGTTCCTGCCACCCCATTCTGAAAGGCTTAAATTCCGTACCGGCAGTTGGAGATTTGATAATTATGTTATTGGCTATTTTTGTATTGACAGTACCTCCATAATAAGAAGCAATCCAGGCAGCTGGCACATTAGTAGTAACCCTGTTATCATAAAACCTGCCGCCAAAGCCTTTTGTGCCTCCACAAATATAGAAGGCCGAGGTGATGGATTTAGAGGAAAGTACTGTCTTCTCTATCGTTATGTCATTCCCAAATACATCATTATCTCCGGCACTTGCACTATAATAAATGGCCCATGACATCGGGATATAACGTTTGTCTTCCGGGTAAGTATCAGAAGCTGTTATATGGATCTTATTATTGTATACTTTATTGCCGTAACACCCTTCCTGCGAACCAGGCGCTGCCTGGTAATCGGCCATTCGTACGGCAGAAGTGCTATACTCCTCATGACCATACTCACAGGTAGGCGGTGAGGTTTTTATTTTGAAAGTATTATTAAATATTTCAATTCCCCTATGCACATAAATTTCAATCCCCGACCCGGTTTCGGGCTCAATTCTGTTTTCAAAAATCTTTGAGCTGTCTCCCATTGCCATAATACTGTAGTGATTAGTTACCATTTGCCGGTTCACAAAATAGTTGTGATGGATGCTTGAATTATCTCCTTTAAATACCAGGCAACCCTGCCCTCCGTAAAATTCAGAATACGAAACTTCAGAAGGTGCCTCTCCCCTTAAATCAACTGCATAAAAGTTCGAGAAATGCCGGTTTATAATAAAAGGGTTCTCAACATCAAACCTGCAATGGGTAATAGTTGCCTGAAGAAGATCTGCCGCTGTAGAATTAATGCCGGACGTTTTTATTTTCACATTGTCCAGGATTATTTTTACACGGCTTGCCGTTGATTGTATCCCCCAGGAAAGTATTCCAACAGTACCACTTTCAATCATCCCGTTTTTTATGGTAACAGCGCCTTCGCCTTCAACCACCGGAACGGAGGAAAGCGGAGTTCCGGTGGAAACATCTTTTGTATAATCAAAAAAGGCTGCTAATATGCCGTTGAATAAATGATCATAATGCGCCGTTGGAGAAGTGTTCTCAACAATACCGATGCCCACATCCATTGCGGGGCGAATATCAATTTCATCTACCAGGCAATCGGTATTGGCTTTTATTCGCACGCGATATTTTCCGGCAGGTAAATTATGGAGATGTGCATATACAAAGCCACCACCCAGCCTGGGAGCTTTATTTTCGACGGGGCAACTAACCAATGTTGTGTCTCCGTATTTAGTAACGATGCCAACTTCTTTTCCATGTTCATCCTCAACATACACACTCACTTTCATCTGGTTTTTTAAATCATCATGCATGTCATGATAGTCACTGCCTGTTACTCCACACATCGCAAAATAGGAACGATCGGCAATTGGAAGGTTCACGTATGAAGAAGTAATTTCATCGCCCGCTCTTAAACTTAAAATCTTTTTGCCAATGAATACATGTACATCTTTTGTATTTACCACTTTTGCGCCCGGTGCTTTCGAAAGATCCCATCCTTTTTCTCCTTCTTCAAATCCCGGATTAATAACGTGCCTATAATTCCCATCTGCATATTTTATCGTATATCCATTCAAATCAAGCGTTACATCTTTTCCAAGAAAAATGGTACTTTTTGCACTTGATATATTTTTTACCAGCACATATGTGGCTCCGGGCTCTGCATAACTTCCGGGAGCGCTTACCGCAATTTCATTTCCCGTTGGAAGCCTGTGTTTGGTTACCGTATATTGGGCTAAAGACGGAGTTGCTCCAACAAAAAAAAGTATGCAGAAGGAACCTGATAAAGCGAATGATCTGAACATGGTTTACAGTTTATGAATATATTGCTGGTATAATTTTTCGAGATCATCATTGCTCATACCTGCATCATGAACAATGATGCGATAAGTAATCCTCAATCCATTTTTTGTTAATGCTACCGGGGTTCTGCCGGGATAAGGAATATTCTGCATGCTTGCTTCCTTACGCAAAATCCATTGCTGTGGGAGTTGCGAACCGGAAGGATTACAAAAAACAGCCACACTGGTTTTTGATGATGTTTCATTATCAAATGATCCCCTGAAGTCCATCCATGGGCCTGCAGTGACCGGTGTTTCCATCGGCGTGATGGCAGTGTTATTTGAAACAAATGAAATATCGGCAGGAAGCTTTAACCGCAAACAAAATCCCCCATAACCTTTTGCATCATCTGAGCCGCCAATTTCCAGGCTGTCAACCAAAGCCGCCAGGTGAATGTCAAAATCTATTGCGCGGTATCGGCCGGTTGATTTATACACCGTGATCTTTGTATCTTCTTTTATAATAGCCGTGGGTTTATTGTTTTGCAATACACACTTCCATAACATCTTCGATTGAAGTGTCAGCAGTTTTTCATTCTTTATGATTTTCAATTGTACAGGCTGCCATGAAATATTTTCACTCATCCAGCCATCAGCGATCTTCTTTCCCTTCAACATGATTTGATGCCATGCCCAAAAAATGCCGCGATGATAAGGATGATCTTCAGCAAATTCTTCTGTTAGAATTTTTTCGTGTAAACTATATAATGGATGCACATAACCTGCCCGCGCATATTTTCCATCTAATGATTTCGGTTGCTGCTGGTAAAACAAAACTTTTTTGTTATTCTCGCTTATTTCGACACCTTCATGAGTTCTTACTGTGGTAAAATGCTGACAGTATAGTTGTGCAGGGAATAAAAAAGCACTGCAGAAGGAAATTAACAAGAGCCTTGCCTGTACAGGGTTATAAAAATGCATATTGTTTTCTATTGAGCAATGATTTTATGTTTACATATTACAGGTATAGACAAGGATGCTGTTTACTTATTTACGTTTTAGTAAAACCAATAAGTAAGGCAACATTAAGAGCAACGGTATAATCCAGATAGCCCAATAAGAAAAATATTCAAACCAGTTGTCTACGGTATATACATATTTCTTTTTCCCAAAAATATTAACCATTATATCTGTAGTGTATGGCTCTTTTGCGTCGGGGTAATATAAAGCGGCCATATGGCTGTAGGGAGTCCTTACCAATTCGGGGTTTGCCTGGATAGCCCCGGTATCATAAGGAACCACCACACCAAAATCCGGATCAAGAATGTATGCTGAATCGCCACCCAGTTCTGCCCGTACTACTACATGCCGTTTTCCAACATCCAATAATTCTGCTTTTATTCCATTGTCAGTTAAAATACCTTTTACAACTATTGAATGAGAAGAACATAAGCCCACTCCCCTTTCCAGGTCTTTTTTATAATTACTAAATTCGTATCGCCTGTAATCTTTGGGGTCTATGTAAGAAGCGGCAAACAGGAGATAATTTTCCCAAACAGGCACTCTCAGGTTGTATTTGGTGATACCTTCTTCTTTCCAGTAATGCGCAAAGCCATCATTAACCACTTTGTTTATTCTAATGGCAAAATCTTTATCCGATTCATGATCCTTTCTTACCAATAAATCCTTTATTTGCGGATAGTGTATGGTGATATCAGATATTCTGTTCCTTAAGGTTTTTTCTTCTGTATAAATATCAGGGTTTCTCAAAGACTTAAACAGTCCGTAAATATTTATAACAAGTAAAAGAACACCCAAAAAGAAAATTATTTTTTTAAAAGTTTGCATGGTAACTGCCTTTAAATTATTTATTCATTTCTAATCCAAATTAGCTCTGGCATACATGCCAGGTATCCAATAAGGAGATGCCAGAAAAGAAGGACATCTTTAACGTCTTACCGATCTTTTTACTGTTTTTAAAATACTGGTTAATGATTTATTTATATAATGCGCCCTCATTCCTTCAAAGCTCCCGGGGAATGATTTTACTTAAGAGGAGATGCCATATAACCCTCTATATCCCGCCAGTGATCCAGCATAATTTTTCTTTTTTTCTTTACCTGGTCTAATAACTCCGGGCCAGGTAAGAATGTATCTTCATGTATTGAATCTTTGGCATGGCATATAAAGTCCATTCCGCCCTTTTCCAAAAGCCCGATAAGATCCTGGGCGTTATCAAGTTCATCCCGCATAATTTCATTAAATCTTATAAAATCAGGATCGCCTGCCCAGGTAACTTCTTTATCGGGCCTGTGTACCGGGCCACTTAACTTTGCGGCATTTCTATCCCTGATGGCTTGTGCTTCCACGAAATTTCCACAGCTTCTCATGAGGCTGGCATATATCCTGAGAGCGGCAGCCATATTTTGTATGAATTCTTTTTTCGGAGCTGAGGCATCAATCTTTTCCAGCATACCGTAAATTGTTTTCAATTTAGCAACGTAGTTTTCAATCACGCCATCAGGAACGGTCTTGCGGCTCCCGGCCAAATCAATATAGTCCATCCGGGCCTCATCTTTTGAAACATTAAAGACATAAGGCAGAAAATAAGATTCTTCATTTTCCGAAAGCCGTTGCGGGGCTATTACCAATGGCCGGTTTATGAACCGGTTTGAAACGTCCATGTACATGCCACTTACACCAGGCATGGCAGTGGCCCTGTATTTCAAAGCCTCACTTAAGGAAATAAATGCATTGAATAATTGCTCCGCAGAATTTTTGCCTGCCCAGTCTTCACAGTATTTCATCAGTTTCTGTAAGGTTGGTATTTGTCCTCCAGGATTTGGCTCCTGCAATTCGCTTTTCAGCATATCTATTAATATGCCGGTAACATCCGGGCTTTCATTTCCCCTGTTATAGAATGACTTGAAGCCAATGAAAATGGTCGAAGCCGACTCCTTATTTATTGATTGTATATTTTTTAAAAACGAAAGCGGATCAAGAATTCCTTTAACAGGATACCCCGTGCCAAAAAAGCTTGCCAGGCTCGCTATACCAGGTGAACCGTCTCCTATGAAATAACAACCGGTGGGTAAATTATTGTCAATCTCGTTTCTTTCTGCATCAGAGAAATTAGAATCATCTTTTGTGAGATAGATAGTAACTTCTTTTCCTGCTTTTGCTGCGCCTTCTTTCAAGGCGGTCAGCAGGATTTTAACTCTTTCACCCGTACTCTGATTTTTACATTGGGTTGGCCCGTTAGGGCCGGAGTATAACCAATCTGACCAGCAAAAGCCTCCCCCTGCATCATTTGTTTTGAAAAAAAAAGTCCTGATATCGGGTATGGTTTTTAGTAACTCCCCCATCATATAAACATACATTTCCTGTGTTTCTTTTACGCTTACACAAGGCGAGAAGAATTCAAAATTGCTTCTCCTTGGATGATCTACACGGGGGCCACGCATGTTGGGATACGCGTCAAAAAAGGCTGAAGGAAGAAACCCGGGCTCATTGGCGAAAAATGCAGCATCAATTCCGTTATCCCTCAGGATTTTTGCTTTGTCAACAAGCAATTGCCTGTTTTTCTTCACAAATTCAGCAGGAATAAAAGGTGCAATTTTGGCATCCGGGAAGAATTTGTACAATGGCGCATTGTTACTGGCATATTCATTCCATGGATTTCCTCCTTTAGGTATCTCATAAAAACTCTTATCTGCAAGCATGCCAATATTTATCTGCACGGTGCCATAGGCCTTTAAGCCAGATGCCTGTTTTACCAGTTTTCTAAATTCATCCAGGTCATTGATAGCAGTATTAATAATAAAAGTGCGGCCTGCCTGTTTTCTTGCCTGAAGTGAGAAAACAGCCCTTTCTTTAACCACATCATCAAAGGTTTTTAAATAGTATGTGGGAATATGACCCTTAATTATAGTTGAATCACTTTCAACGCCGCTATATGCACTCCCGATACCCGGAATAAAGATTAAGAGAACTTTTACTACAGTTTTTTTATACAAATTAAATGTCAATGGTATTCTTTTTTTTGATTTTGATTCAAATAATTTCTCTTTAAAAATTTTTGTTTCAGGGCAACCGGCGAAACAACTTTTTAGAAAACTCATAGCATGGTTTTATCCATACTACAGATTAATTAATCTGTCTGTGAGATGTAAACTTCTTCTTTACAAAAGGCAATCATAAAAAATATATATTTTAAATCCTTCCGGTAATCCAATGTAATTTTCGTTATCTTTCTATTATATTTTGAAAATTGCCAAAACGAAAATAATTATTTATTATTAACTTGCAAAACATTATTTAATACAAAAAAGAGATCCGGAAAAATAACAATGATGTTTCATAACTTCTTCCGTATTAAAGCATACCTTTTGCCAAAGGAAGGGAAATCTTTCCTTAAAGGCTTTATAGTTACTTTGGTAGTTCTTTTTTCTGCAGGCATTCATAAAAATATTTTTGCCCAAACAGACACGGTTCATTACAGCTCTGTATTTAATGCCAATAAACCATACCGTGTTTTCCTGCCAGCAGAATATGGTCTTACAAAAAAAAGATATCCCGTCATTTACTATTTTCACGGTAACCAGGGAAGCCACCTCTTAGCGGTAGACGGCCTCGATCAATTGGTAAACGATAACAGTGTTATTCTTGTAGCCTGGAACGGGAGATCAAACCCATCAGATATAAGGCCTTATAACGCAGGCTATCATTCCAATGTAAAATACCAGGTCCAGTTTAAAGATTATTTTTTAGAGCTGGTTAAACATATTGACAGCACCTACCGAACCTTGAATGACCGTTCTCACCGCTCATTAATGGGACATAGCATGGGAGGTTTTATGTCATTTTTCCTGGCAGGGAAATATCCCCAACTGGTAGGGACCGCTGTAAGCATGAAAGGCTCATCTGAGTTTTTTATCGGTTATCCCGACAATCATACCTTATACAACGTAAAGCATATGTTCAAAAACTTTTATGGTGTAAGGCTGAGGTTTCATAATAGCACTGTAGATGAATTGGTACATCTGAATAATGAAGTAAACAATGGAGCCGTTCGGGAAAATGGACTGGATTATGATTACAGGATATATCCCGGCGGGCATGAATATACACCCGCTGAATTCGGGGACGCCTTCAAATTTATTATCCGATCATTCCATAATCCCCTTGCTGATCCGTTACGCTGGAACCATGCAGATTTATATCCTGATTTCGAAGTATGGGGATATAAAATCAATAGCACCTTACATGAACCGGGATACATTGATCTTAAAGGGGTAACAAAAGGTGGAATGAGAATAAGAACCATGAAATGGCAACCGGATGGTCCTTTGATCCCCGGAGTGCAGGTAAATATAATCACCGCTCCGGTTTATAAGTCCAATACCCAATACACTCTTTTTGATTTTAATGAAACTGAGAGCGCAAGAAAGACTACTGTATTAACCAGTAACCCGGAAGGGAGAATCAGCTTTTCCGTGAACTACGAAAGCCACCAGATTGGAATTTATGAAAAAAACGGCGCTCCTGAAATTGTCTTTACAGAACATAAGGTTAATGGGAAAGGGATATTCCTGGATCATAAAAAAGAATGCGCCCTGGGCCTTCGTCTATTAAACCGGGGTGGTAGTGCCGCCAGGAAAATCAAGGTTGAATTAAGCTCTTCTACTGAAGGAGTAACCATTGCGAACCCAGCCATTTTATTAGACCATATTCAACCGGGAGAACTGACGTGGCTGCCCGCCGATTTTAAAGTAACCGCTTTAAACAAGCCAGCAACTGATGGATCTCCTTTCAGGGTAAGATTTAACCTTGTCATTACTGATGATAATGGCAAAGTGTGGAAAGATGAATTTGACGCGCCCGTATTTTATGACGTTCCTGAATTCACAAATATCGGGATCGACGACGGGGACAGCGGGATTTACGGCATTGGAAATGGTGATAATATTGCTGACCCCGGTGAAACGATCATGATTTACCAGGAAAGCCACCGTACCCGTTTATATTATGACGATCCCTACGTCGACGGTGAAAGGCTATATGATGAATTACAACCCGATAAATGGGGCGATGGCTATGCCCTTTCTTCTCTTGTTCATATCTCAAAAGATTGCCCGATCGGGCATCAAATAAAGTTCTTAGCCTGCTATGAAGTAAAAGAATGGAAGACAATAAAAAGAAATGTTACGTGGGGAATTTTTACAATTACAGTCGGCAGGCCCGAAGTTAAACAATAATAAAACGGCAATCTATGAAAACGCCAGGAAAAGCTAATGAAAAGGATATCCCGCAAATCAAAATGAATGACGGTAATCCAGATTCAACAAACCGGTTAATGGCTGAAAAGAGCACTTTCAATATTGCCGGAAATCGTGTTCTGCGTTTTGCAGTTACCCGCCGGAAGAGGTGGCGCTGCTGTAATTTAAATTTTTTATCTGTGAGATATTTGGTATTATTTATTTTGTCACTGCTGTTATACAGCAACCCTTTGTTTGCCCAGTCCCCGAGATCTATCAGGGTAAAGGCAGGAGAAAATATTGCACAAGCTTACCCGCCCAATGGTTTTTATCGTTTTCCGAAGTTTAGCAAGGCAATATTATTTTATAAAGGTGGTACGCAAAATGCCGTGCAACTGTTCAATTATAATATTCTTTCCGGTACTATGCAGTTTATCAGCCCCGCCGGTAAAACATTTGATATTGCCGATCCCGCAAACATTGATTCCGTTGTCTTTGAAAAAATTGTTTTTGTTCACAACGAGGGATTTATGGAAATTGTTACTCATACAGACTCAATAATACTTTTAAAAAAAATAATCATAAAGACACGGGAAGAAAAAATTGGGGCTCTTGGCCTTCCCGCTCAGTCGTCCTCAATAGATAATATCAGCATTTATTCAGCCGAAACAGACGTTTACAATCTTACGATAAACACCGACGTTGTTGTTATAGAAAATGTTTACTGGTACTGGATGGATAACAACCATAACCTGCTAAAAGCTACCAAAGGGAACCTGCTTAGGCTGCTGCCCGCGCCAAAACAAAACGCAGCTGAAACATATATGAAACAAAACAAAATAAATTTTGAGAACGAAAATGATCTGAAGCAATTGATGGTAAATCTTGTCGCCGGTAAATAATTTTTTTTCAATCGATATATTATTCTTTACGCGTCATTAAAAATCTTCACGAGGGCAATTTCCCGATCACAGTCAGATTATCCATTCGGGCGCCGGATTCTTTCTGACTAAATCATTTACATTCGTAAAAAATGATTATTTATGAAGAATACATACAACAGTCGCAGAAAATTTGTAAAAAATACAGCCACTGGTTTGGGGCTGTTTTCATTGCCTTCCTTCCTGCCGTCTCAACTGAAAGAAAACGATCCAAAGAAGAAAATTGTTTGTGTAGGTGGCCATCCTGATGATCCTGAAAGCGGCTGTGGCGGTACACTCGCAAAACTTGCTGCAGCAGGCCATGAGGTAACTATCATTTACTTAACCTCAGGTGAAGCGGGCATTGAAGGCAAGTCTCATGATGAGGCTGCCTCCATAAGAAAACAGGAAGCGATCAATGCCTGTAAAATTCTGGGTGCAAAGCCAGTATTTGCCGGACAAACAGACGGCGATACCATTATAAATACTGAATGGATAAACACGATACAGCGACTTGTTGCCGGTGAAAAGCCTGATCTTGTTTTTACGCACTGGCCCATTGATTCGCATAAAGATCACCAGGCGGCAAGCCTGCTTGTGATCCAAACATGGATGCGCATACAACAGAAATTTGAATTGTATTTTTTTGAAGTTTGCGCCGGCGAGCAAACAATGGGTTTTAATCCAACCGGTTATATTGACATCAGTGATACGCAGGAACAAAAAAGAAAAGCTGTTTATTGCCACATCAGCCAGGACCCGCCGGGTATTTATAACTGTGGCCATGCTGCAATGGAAGAATTCCGGGGAAGAGAACTAGGCGTAAAGGCTGCGGAGGCTTTTGTAAAAATGAATGGAAGGCGGCAGGGTGACATGATGGAATGGTAAATGAACTTCGCAGGTTTTAAAAACCTGTGAGGTATTGCGTAAAACATAATTTTTGTCAGGATAAATAAATACTTTTAGCAACCGCAATTATTATTATGCTCACGCGCCGTCAGTTACTTAAACATGCCGGATGGTTAGCTGCTTTTGCAAGCTGTCCTTTTGACTCCAATGCTATCGTTGCCGGTAAAAAGAAGTATTTTAAAATAGGCGCCTGCGACTGGAGCCTTGGCAAAGGCAGCGATCCCGGGGCTTTTGAAATTGCCAGGCAAATAGGGCTTGAGGGCATCATGGTAGACATGGGCTCTGAAAAAAATAACCTGCACCTCAGGGAAAAAAATGTACAGCAGCAATATCTTGAGGTGTCAAAGCAAACGGGAATACAAATTTCAAGTATTGCCATTGGCGAACTGAACAATGTGCCCTACAAATCGGACCCGCGTACCGAACAATGGGTTTGGGACAGTGTAGATGTTGCTAAAAATCTGCAGGTACCGGTAGTGCTGCTTGCTTTCTTCAATAAGAATGATTTACGCAATGATGATGCTGGTAAAAAGGAAGTTATTAACCGCCTTAAGAAGGTAGCCCCGCATGCAGAAAAAAATGGAATTATCCTCGGCATTGAATCTTATCTCAACGCACAGGAGCATCTTGATATTATTGATAAAGTAGGTTCTTCCGGTATAAAAATTTATTACGATTTTCGCAACACGGCTGATGCCGGGCATGATACGGTGGCAGAGTTTAAAAAATTAGGAAAGAACATGGTTTCGGAACTCCATATGAAAGAAAATGGATTCCTGCTTGGAAAAGGAATACTTGACTGGCAGGCTATTGGAAATGCTGTTTATGATTCGGGCTATTACGGCGATGGATGGATGCAGATAGAAGGAGCAAAGCCCGACGGCGCAGATACAATAGAAAGCTATAAACACAACCTGCGTT
Source organism: Ginsengibacter sp. (assembly GCA_040005125.1). GTDB lineage: Bacteria > Bacteroidota > Bacteroidia > Chitinophagales > Chitinophagaceae > Ginsengibacter. Next base: position 9,753 of record JBDTZL010000327.1, on the reverse strand, counting down.
TTCTGAAAAATATTTTCTCAAAGGGTGTTTGATAATTTTTATTTATGAAAAGATTTTTTTTATGTGTCAGCATTGTTATTGTAATTCTCTCAACCGGCTGCAATTCCCCATTACCCGCAAAAAATGAGGCTGGTTTATTTTTGCCGGATGATTTGGAAGCGACGTTATGGGCCGAATCACCCATGATGTATAACCCCACCAATATGGATGTAGACCTTAAAGGAAGGATATGGGTTACTGAAGCAGTGGATTACCGCAATTATAATAATGACTCAACGAAATTTTTACATCACCCGCTGGGTGACCGGGTAATGATACTGGAAGATACGGATCACGATGGCAAGGCCGACATTTCAAAAGTTTTCGTACAGGACAGGGATCTGATCTCGCCCGTGGGCATTGCCGTAATTGGCAATAAAGTTATTGTTTCCTGCTCGCCAAACTTAATTGTTTATACAGATGAAAACGGTGATGACAAACCCGACAAAAAAGAAATATTCCTGACTGGCTTTGGCGGCAAAGACCATGATCATTCCCTGCACTCTGTAACAGCAGGCCCCGATGGGCTCTGGTATTTTAATGTAGGTAATGCGGGGCCGCATACGGTAACCGATAAAAGCGGGTGGACGTTAAGGTCTGGAAGTATTTATACAGGAGGCTCTCCATATAATACCAAAAATGAAGGCAACAGGAAAAGCGATGATGGGAAGGTATGGGTTGGAGGGCTGGCGCTGCGTATAAATCCCGATGGTACGGGGCTGAAAGTGCTTGGCCATAATTTTCGTAATTCCTACGAAGTGATCACCGATTCTTATGGCAATTTATGGCAGAATGATAATGACGACCAGGTGGTAACCTGCCGTACAAGCTGGTTAATGGAAGGCGGCAATGCGGGGTATTTTAGCGCGGATGGTACCCGTTACTGGCAGGCAGACCAGCGGCCTGGCCAGGATATTTTTGCAGCGCATTGGCACCAGGATGATCCCGGTGTAATGCCTGCGGGCGACAGAACGGGTGCGGGCGCGCCAACCGGTGTAGCCATTAATGAAAGTGACGCTCTTGGTGAAAAATACATGGGACTTTTGTTGAGTGCTGATGCAGGAAGAAATGTAATTTTTGGCTATCATCCATCTATACAACTATCGGGTTATAATTTAGGAACCCGCAGTAATCTTATCACCTCCCTTTCGGGGAAGGATGAAGATTATGTATGGAATGATTCGGCACAAAATGCGAAGAAAGAAAAATCGTTCCGTCCCAGTGATGTAACAATTGGAACTGATGGCGCAATCTATGTTGCCGATTGGTATGATCCCGTTGTGGGCGGCCACCAGATGGAAGACACGGCAGGTTACGGAAGAATTTACCGCATAGCTCCAAAAAACAAGCAACTCATCCCTCCGAAAATTGACCTCAATTCGATAGATGGCCAAATTGATGCTTTAAGAAATCCTGCAGTAAATGTTCGCAATGGCGCTTTTGAGAAATTAAAGATGCAGGGCCCCGCAGTAATTCAACGGGTAAAAGCATTATTAAATGACAGGAACCCTTATGTGCAGGCAAGAGCCGTTTGGCTGTTAAGCCAGCTGGGAGATGAGGGCCGCAAAGAGACAGAAAACGTATTGGACAATCCCGATGAAATGCTGAGGGTTGCGGCATTCAGGGCGTTGCGGGAGTTAGGCACAGGTACTCTTCTTTATGCAAAAAGGCTTTCAGAAGATAAATCTCCTTTTGTACGAAGGGAAGTTGCCATTGCGTTAAGGGATGTTCCGTTTGCAGATAAAAAAGAAATATTGCTTTCGCTTGCCCGGCAATATGACGGACAGGACAGGTGGTATCTCGAAGCATTGGGAAGTGCAATGGATAAAGACGCTGCGCTTTGGTACGATGAATTAAAAATGTTGCTGGCGACAAAAAATATTTCCCCGGCAGAATGGAAAAAGCCAATGACTGATTTTGCCTGGCGGCTTCACCCCGCAAATGCAGTAGATGATATTGTATCAAGAGTAAAAGATTCGTCGCTACCTGCGGATGAAAGAAACCGGATGCTGACCGCGCTGGCGTTTATCAATGATAAATCTGCGGCCAATGCGATGCTCGCCATAACAAAATCAAATTTGCCCAAAGTAAAAGAACAGGCTGCCTACTGGCTGTCGTTCAGGCAAACGAACGATTGGTATAACTTACTCGACTGGTCGAAAATTGAGTTCAATGGCTCTTATGAAAGAAGCCTTGCAACGATGAAAGTAAAACGGCAGATCATTCTTGACGAACACCAGTCCAAAGATGAACGTAAATGGCAAACACAGGAAATGGCTAAGGATTCAATAGGCGGACAAATGCTTATTGGGCTCGCAGCAGAGAATAAACTACCGCTGGCCATTGTACCATTTGTGGCGGCCTCCATTTTCAATAACCCCGATCAATCGGTGCGCACCCAGGCTGGCAAATATTTTAAAAGGCCCGGCAACGGAAAGATTTTTTCCATTGAAGAAATTGTAAAAATAAAAGGAGATGCCACTGCAGGCAGGCTGGTATTTACACAACGTTGTGCAAGCTGTCATAGGGCTGGGAGCGAAGGAAATACTATTGGCCCGGAGCTTACCATGATCGGTAAAAAATTTGACCGCGCCGCATTGCTGGATGCTGTCATCAATCCCGATGCTGCTATTGTGTTTGGTTATGAACCCTGGCTGGTAAATACAAAAGACGGTGAATCTGTTTACGGTTTTCTTATCTCAGAAAATAAAAATAGCCTGGTACTGAAAGACGTTACCGGGAAGAAACATGTGATACCTGTGACCCAGGTAAGCGTTAAACAAAAACAAAGTAAAAGTTTAATGCCGGATCCACTTAGTAATGGCTTATCAGAAACTGATCTTGCTAATGTTGCAGAGTTTTTATTGAAAGGAAATATTCATTGATAAAAAAGTGATTGTTATTTTATTCCGGGGTTGGCTTCCATCATACCGGTTCATTGGTCTTGAGAATTTTCAATTCAGCTTGCTTTGTTGGAAACTAAAGCTTGAACTATTCAACCCCGTTGGTTGTGAGAACAGACGGAGGCGTCCGGGAATTTCTCTCCTGCCAAAATAGTTACAAAAAAGGATATCATTTATTTTATTTCAGAAAAAGGAATATTGCCAATACGGTATGATTGCCAGTCCTTATAATCAAAATGCCACCATTCAAATTCGGAAACCATAAGGCCTTCGGCTTCCATTTTGGATCGGAGTAAATCCCTCATTTTACGTTGAACTTCCGTTCCTCCTGCATAATTTGGATAGGAACGTTCGCTCATTTCATCATACACTCCGGTCATTTCTATTTCCTTTCCTGTAGACAGATCATATAAACTGAGGTCCACTGCACAACCGCGGTTATGTTTGGATCCTTTCCGGGGATCGGCAACAAATTTCCTGTTTTTTTTAGAAGTTATGTCCCAGAATGTTTTTGTAACACTCCATGGCCGGTAGCCATCAAAAACCAGCAAGCCATACCCGTATGACCTCAATTCATGGTTTACCCTTACCAATGCTTCTGCCGCGGGCAGCTGCAGAAAGGCCCTCGCTTCCTTGTACACCGGCCTGCCCACAAGGTTATTACTGGTCGCATAGCGAATATCTAATTTGATATTGGTGTCAAGCTTTACCAACTCTGCCAAATCGGTTTCTCTAAAATTACCTGATTCATGTGGAGGCCTTGTTGCGCAACTGGTGATGCAGAGTAAAGAAATAATGAGCAGAGTAAAAAAATGGTTAGCCGGATTTGTGTATTTGATCATTTGTCATTGAGTATTGTAGGACAGTTTGAAAATTCAATCAGGTTTAATGTAAAAGAAATTCCTCAGACGCTTCTTCAATTAATTTATTGCCAAAAGAATCGGCCGCTTCAATTGCCACTTTATACAACCCGAATTTCTGCCCCGGGATTTTTTTACTAAATACGTTATCGCCTTCAACTCTGTCACCTTCAATGCCGTCATCTTTCAATTCAACTGCAAATGATATTTGGGGTTCTTTCTTTGAAGTAAACCTGGCTTTTACATATTGAATTTTTGAGCCGTCGTAAATCCTCGCCTGGAATATATTGTCGCCAGGCACCTTCAACCACATTATTTTTGGGGGCGTGCGGTCCTTGCCCTTCACTTCTATCTTAATTACCCCTTGCTTTTTTATATGATAAGGATATTCAGGAAGCCAGTATTCCGCAAAAAATTCAACAGGATAGTTTTCCGCACAATCTGAAGATATTACCGGCACTGAATATTTGGCTGAGGCGCCCACATAGTCAAAAGAGCTCCAGCTATCAGACCTCCTGATATTTATACCAAATGGATTTATGTATCTATCTGAGAAATACAAATCAGTACGCCAGTATTTATGCTGATCCTTTACCAATATCACTATGGACTCACCCGGATTTGCTATACCATCACCATTACCGTTCCCAAGAAAAACCGTTTCGCTATCAATACCGCCTTTTGCGACGGTATATATTTTTCCATCTGCTATTTCAAAATCCATTATTGCCGGCAATTCTTTTTTTATTGGTACCTGGAAAAATTGGATCCACTCATTTTTATTGTTATCCCGTATGGTTAATTTGAATTTTTCGATTTCGATACTATCTGCTTCTACCCGAAATGCAAATGGAGCCTGATCAGTTTTAATTTCATTCACACCAATACTGCCAAATCCGGATTCACTTTTTATAACGTTTGCCGTGCTTCTTGTCGCCGATAATTTTGCCTGGATATTTTTCCCCTGGGACAGCCCTTTATTAAGCAATTTTATAGAGAGCGATACTATTTTCCTGTGTGTTGCCCAGTTCATATTCCCGATTTCAACCGAAGCGATACAAATATTTGGCTTATCGGCATTTGTATTAATGCCAATTTCATGCTCGCTGCCATTAATATCAATGGTTAACCTGCCTGATTTATCACTGCGAATAGTTTTCTGAGAAGTCTTTAAGTTTTTGGTGTCAACATCATTGATAACATACAGCTTGTTTTTTGCGTACACGGCGGGCGTTATTATTGACACATTTACAAATGGCAATAACTCACCGTTTGGAAGAAACTCTTTTACCGAGCATCTGAAACCTCTTTTATTGACATTTTCCAGGACCGTAAACCCAGGGACAACCCGGTCGGAATTTACCTGGTAGCCCCAAACCGAAAATTCAGGGTACACATCAATGTGATCCCAATTCGGTGGCCTGGCCGGAGGATGCTCAAAAGTTTTCATGCAAAAACCAAACATGTCACCAAGCCCGCAGGTAGAATGTTCAGCATTATAAATCCTGCTTTCATAATTATCCATCACCTGTGGCCATATCCTGTTCATGTCCTCATGATAGCTGCGAATAAAATCCTTATCCCCGTAATTGAGGCGTACATTAAGGCCCGCATAATTTTTATACATATCGATTTGGCGGTACTCAACCGGGAACTCCTTAGGGCCTACCACAAATTCTGCAGAGCCACAAAAATTTCCTGCCGCTGAAAATAAATGAGGATATTTCCCCGCGATCCAGAAGGTCATAAAACCTCCCATAGAAAGGCCGGAGATAGCCCTGTGCTCCCTATCGGCAATTGTATGGTAATGGGTGTCGATATAATTAATGAGTTCGGGGAAATATATGGGGAACTGTCGAAAAGTTTCTACTGGGCCTATGTTATAGGGACGCGCATAATATTCTTCACCGGGGCTTCTGTTATATCCGTCGGACTTGACTACAATTACTTCGTGCGCTAAAACAAAATTTGAAATATTGTCTCCCCTGTTGTCATCGCCTCTATCGAAATTCGCATAAGAATCTCCTCCGGGTCCGAAATAGCGCTGAGACCAGCCATGCATAAAATAGATCACAGGATATTTTTTCAATGGATTGTCAAAATAGTGAGGAGGTAAAAAAATGCGGAAGTTCCGCATCTCTCCAAAGACAGTGCTATAATGTCTCGAATCAATAACAGTTATATCGGTTGCATTTTGAGCATGGATTCCAAAACCGATCGTTACCACCAGGGAGCTAACTATTAATAAGCGTTTCATTTTTATGAAACTTCGAAAAAATTTCATTAATCAAATAATTGGTCATAAATAATGCGTTCCGCAAAAAAACCACATTTTACTATACATTTCTACCCAATTATATCACTGATAACCTTCCCCCTTGTATCAGTTAGCCTGAAAGGCCTGCCCTGGAATTGATAAGTAAACTTCTCATGATCAAACCCAAGCTGGTTAAGTATGGTGGCCTGGATGTCGAATGGCTCTACTTTGCCACTGATAGCACTATAACCGATCTCATCCGTTTCCCCATAAGAGAACCCTCTTTTAATACCACCTCCTGCCATCCACATAGTAAATGCTTCCGTGTGATGGTCCCTTCCTTTATATGGCATTGTTACTCCAAGGCGGTTTTCCTGCATCGGCGTGCGACCGAATTCGCCACCCCATACAACCAATGTTTCTTCCAACAACCCACGTTGCTTTAAATCGAGAATTAATGCCGTGATACATTTATCAACTTCCCTGCATTTATTTATGAACCCGATATTAAGGGCAACCTCGGCGCTCGAACCATGACTATCCCAACCCCAATCGAATAACTGAACAAAACGGATCCCTTTTTCTACCAATTTTCTCGCAAGCAATACATTATTTGCAAAACTCTCCATGCCTGGCTTTGTGCCATACATATCATGAATATACTGTGGCTCATTGTTGATGTTCATGACTTCAGGAACAGAAATCTGCATTTTATATGCCATCTCGTATTGCGAGATGCGGGATAAAATTTCAGGATCTTTAAATACTGAGTACTGCTGACGATTTACATCATTAATAGCTTTAATAGAAGCATTTCTTATATCTCTGTCCATGCCTTCGGGGTCATTAAGAAACAACACAGGATCGCCTACGCTCCTGCATTGTACGCCCTGGTACACGCTCGGTAGAAATCCGTTACCCCACACGCTTTTTCCTGCATCAGGATTTTGGCCCCCTGATGTAAGCACTACAAAACCGGGCAGGTTCTGATTCTCTGTTCCCAAACCGTAAGTTACCCATGAACCCAAACTCGGCCTCCCCAATCTCCCGCCACCTGTATGCATCATTAGCTGAGCCGGGGCGTGGTTAAACTGGTCAGTGGTTACGGCCTTTAAAAAACTGATCTCATCGACAATAGTTGACAAATGCGGCATATTCTCACTTACCCATGTCCTGCTTTCACCATGCTGTGCAAATTTTGCCTGTGGCCCCAGCATCTTTGGTACGCCGCGAATAAATGCAAACCGTTTTCCTTCCAGCAATGATTGCGGGCAATCCTGTCCATCCATTTTCATCAGCTCGGGCTTATAATCAAACAGCTCCAATTGAGATGGAGCCCCGGCCATGTGAAGATATATTACACTTTTTGCCCTGCCGGGAAATGGCGGGATTCTTGGCAATAGCGGATGTGCGGGATCAAAAACAATATCATTTGCAGAAGACTTACTTCCACAGCCAAACAGGGAACCTAATGCAAGAGCACCTAAACCCATAGCGCTCTCTTTCAGAAAGTGACGCCTTGTGTGAAGCTGAAGCACAGCATGCTGCGCTTCCTTGAAAAGTCGCTGATTATGTAATTCTTTTTGAGTCATATCATAATTAATTCAATCCCTTGTAACTACTTCATCCAGGTTCAGTAAAGCATTTGTTACCACGATCAATGCTGCTGATTCAGCATTGGCACTTTTAGCCATCCACCCAACCATCTGGCATGTTTTCTCAGCATCATTTTTAAACCGTTTAAAAGCCATGTCGTATAATGCGAGTAATGCCTGTAAGCTTTTATCATCAATTGTATGAAAAGTTGCCAGCTGATACCCTTTTTCGATCTGTTTTTCCACATCATTTCCTGCTTCATTTTGCAGGCGGTATGCAAAATGCCTTGCCATATCTATGTATGCAGAATCGTTCAAGGTCGTTAGCGCCTGCAAAGGTGTGTTGGTACGTATGCGGCGGGATGTGCAAACATTACGTGCCACACCATCGAATGTAATCATTGAAGGATATGGAGCAGACCGTTTCCAAAATGTATATAAAGCGCGCCTGTACTGATCTTCCCCGTTACTTTGCTTCCATTCTGTACTGTTATAGGGTGAGAGCCAAAGCCCTTTAGGCTGGTATGGATATACGCTTGGCCCGTACATTTTATTACTCATGATTCCGCTAATGCATAATGCCTGGTCACGTATTTGTTCTGCCGATAGTCGTACCCTGGTGCTACGGGCATACCATTTATTATTGGGATCTTTCTTCAATAACTCTTGCGAAACTTTTGAGTCCTGCCTGTAGGTTGCGCTTAAAACGATAGAACGAATTAATTTTTTTATGCTCCAGTTATATTCATACATAAACTGGTAACTCAGCCAATTCAATAACTCCATATGAGTTGGCGGAATACCTTGTGAGCCCAGGTCTTCAAGAGTTTCTGCGAGGCCTGTTCCGAAAAGCTGTTCCCACACACGATTTACCATTGCTCTTGCTGTGAGAGGATTTTGCTTTGATGTTAGCCACATGGCTAATCCCATGCGGTTCCTGGGTGCACCTTTGGGAAAAGGATTTAACGAATTCGGCACGTCAGGCTCAACCCTCTTCCCCTTCACCAGCCAGTTGCCGCGTTCAAATACAAAAGATGCACGGTGCATGAAAGATGGGTTCTCCATCATTACGGGAGTAGAAGGAACATCGGCTCTTAATAATTTCCAAAATTTATTTTTCATTGCAGCATAATCTTTCCTGCCCTTGCCGGGAAAAGGATCGGTGAAATGTAACCAATCGATCGATGCACCTGTTTTTATTGAATTTTCCAGGTTAGGATTTGTATAAGTAAAATAAAGATCATGGGTGCCGCTTACAGGCTTCAGATTAATTTCCTCAATTTGCCATTCCCAGCCTTTTTTTGTTTTGGGTAATGGAATGGTGGCAATCACATCTCCATTTGCGCTATCTACATGGATTTTCCATACACCACCCTCGAAAAAGCTGGAATAACGAAAGATGAGATTCTCCTTTTTATCGAGAAGGATATTTTTCATACGGCAGATTGCATCATTACGAAACACAATCCAGGTGGGATCGCCGAGCGCACTATTAATGAAACTGTCACAGGCCGCGGTATTATAAGATGGTTGCCAGGTTTTTAGAAATATCTTTGCCTCTTTTGCTTTTTCCTGGGTTGTATTTTCCCTGAACCAATCAACCACCTTTTCCAGTTCCTGCTTCAAGGTGTCATTAAAACCACGCAGCCTGGGATAATCATCTTCGGTATCTTCATCGCGGGTATTGTTGAAGAAGGCCAAAAATTTATAGTATTCATCATGTTTAAAAGGGTCATAGGGATGGCTGTGGCATTGCACGCACCCAAAAGTAGTTCCCATTATTCCGTCCCATGTCGTGTTTACCCGGTCTATTACAGCCGATGTTCTGAATTCTTCGTTGTTGGTGCCTCCTTCATCATTGGTCATTGTATTGCGATGAAAGGCAGTGGCTATTAATTCCTCATCAGTTGCATCCGGCATCAGGTCGCCTGCTATTTGTTCCGTTAAGAATTTATCGTAAGGTCTATCTTCATTGAACGCGTGTATAAGCCAGTCCCTGTATCTCCAGATATTTCTTGCCGCATCCTTTTCATATCCCTTTGTGTCGGCATATCTTGCTATATCCATCCACATGCCTGTCCATTTTTCTCCATAATGAG
>JBDTZL010000188.1:0-6222 GCA_040005125.1 Ginsengibacter sp. | reverse complement strand
GTTACGAAGGTTATAATTTTAGTTCCGCCGCTTACCGTTTGATAGTTATAAAAAACACTATCAGTTTCAGTATGATCTTGGGTATGGATAATTTGGATTGGTAAAGCAGGTTTAAGACTGTCAACCTGTGCAGGTATTGCAGGAGACTCCGGATTTTTGTTACAGGAAACGGTTATGATCGTAAAAATCAGCAATAGCATAAGAAAATAAAATCCCGGTTTCATAAAGTTGGTTTAGTAATGTTGTGATTGTTGAAAAAGCATTCAATATCCGGCAACAGGGAGAAACCCGATGGAATCAATATTTTTGAAATAATATAGTTTCGGAAGCGCTTCCATCGGCTGGGTTAGGTTTTGGTTAGTGCGTGAAAGTAACCTTTTTTGTTTAAAGAACCCGGTTAGGTACAAAATGACTGTTCGAATCAATTTGTGAGCAGGAATTAAAATTTTCGTTTAAGCTGTACCGTTATAAAAGGCCAATAACCTGGTGTTTACAATAATTTATGTACTGTTTTCTTCCTGGCGGGGTTTTCCGTTTTGGCTTTTCATATAATTGACGTCTCTGCACACATCGGGGTTTCATGCTCTGCCAAAAAGCCCGGAGAATGAAAATCCCGCCGGGAAAGTAAAACCGCGATTGCGTCTATACTATCCCGTTATCGGGAGGCCGGGCAGGCCGCTCATTGCTTTAGTCAAACCAGAGAGATTTCAAAATTTTTTTAATTAGAAACCTGGCTTCATTAAAACCGTTGGGTTTTTATAATAAGTAACGAGTCGCCAGCTGATTTAATAAATATAGATGAATGGCTGCGGGATTGAAGCGGAAATCCTTTCGGCGCTCTTAATCATTCAATTCTGATAAACCTTCGCGCCAAAAGATTGAAGCGAAAAGCCCGATCAAAAGATGAGGGAAGAACTGAAGTCGATAGCCCCTAAGAAAGTAGCCGGTATACTGAACAGGTTGTAAAATCATGAAAATAGAAACATCTCATCACCCACTGATCATTAAGTCATTTGTCCCTGGCTCTCCTTCCGCAGTTTTCGTCTCTTACAACAGTTTCTTTAAAATAGCAATTTACAAAAGATAATATTTATTAATTCATCAAAATTATTATGTAGAATTTTTAACAGGAGCTATATACAAAAGGAAGCATCGGCTAAAAGTGATAATTACAAACAGGCTCTTCTGGATTTGTTTCACTCCCTTGTGACAAATAAAAAATGTTTGATGTAAGAAAAGATAATCCCCCTGAGTTTTTATCCGGAACTTATATAAGTAATATCAATTGTCCCAATGAAATTCCTGTGCTTTACTCATTCATTCATTTAATGGTTAAATTAAAATCAAAAAAAATGAAATGGTAATTTGTTATAGTTAAAAATTTAATTTTATCTTTTAGCACTGTAAAGAAATAATTTATACAATGAGCGACGTTAGCTTAATTACCATCCTTTTATGCGGAGTTATTTTCCTGGCTGTACTTAGTAACAAATTTAAGTTCCCTTTCCCTATTGTGCTTGTGCTTTCCGGCTTACTAATCAGCCTCATACCCGGGTTGCCACCTATATCCCTGCAGCCGGATATTATTTTTCTTATTTTTTTACCACCTTTGCTATACGAGGCTTCATGGAACACTAACTGGTTTAATTTTAAGGCCTATAAGCGCCCGATATTATTAGCTGCTTTCGGGCTGGTTTTTTTTACAACATTAATTATAGGCGCCGTTGCACACGCATTCATTCCCGGCATAAGCTGGCCACTTGGTTTTTTACTTGGCGCTATTGTTTCACCTACCGATGCTGTTGCAACCATTTCAATAACAAAAGGCTTGCAAATGCCTCCAAGAATAATTTCAATACTTGAGGGAGAAAGCCTTGTAAATGATGCAAGCGGACTGGTTGCCTATAAATATGCTATCGCTGCGGTAATGGCCGGAAATTTTGTTTTTTGGCAAGCCGGGTTAAATTTTCTTTTAGTAATTGCGGGCGGCGTCGGTATAGGCTTATTGATCGGGTACCTGGCGTTTCTTATATCAAAAAGAATAATGTTTGATAGTGTTATTCAAACATCGGTGACTTTTTTAATCCCGTTTGTATCCTACCTGATAGCTGAATATTTTAAGGTTTCAGGGGTGCTTGCAGTTGTATCCACCGGCTTGTATTTATCTTATCGCGCTGAAGCAATTTTTACACACCAGACACGGATAACGACTTATGCTGTATGGGATGTAATTATATTTATACTTAACGGGCTGATTTTTATTTTCATAGGCCTCCAGTTAAAAACAATAATGGTAGGTATTAAAATGTATTCTCCAGGCCAGCTTGTTTTTTATGGAGTTCTTATCAGTGCTGTTGTGATTATCGCCAGGTTTGTTTATGTAGTACCCGCAGCGCTGTTACCCCGTGCCTTAAGCAAAAAAATAAGGGAAACGGAGCCTTTCGATTACCGCAATATGATTGTATTTGGATGGTCAGGCATGCGGGGAGTTGTCTCGCTGGCTGCTGCATTATCACTCCCGCTCCTTTTGCCCGATGGAAGCGCATTTCCGCAACGCAACCTTATTATTTATCTTACATTTTGCGTTATACTCTCGACACTTGTATTTTTAGGATTACCGTTGCCCTGGGTTATCCGTAAATTAAAATTACGAGTGCCTTCATTAGTTGCAGAAGAGTATGAAGTGCGCACAATAATATTAAATAATACCATTGAACACCTGGATCAAAACATTGAAAAAGTTAAAGATGAATTCAGGGAAAATATAAAAAAGAAATATGAATATAAACTAAAGCGTATTCAAAAAACAGATCTTCCCCCCGGCTATTTTGGAAAAATCAAGCCCACCATTACACCTCAGAATATCTTTAATGAATATTCGCAACTGGAAGTAAATGTTATTGGAGTAGAACGGCGCTCATTATTGACCATGTATCGGAAAGGCAAAGTGAGTGAAGTAATCGTTCGCAAAATCGAAAGGGAACTGGACCTTGAAGAAAGCAGGCTTACTATGGAGATGCATATATAATTTAGCGTTACGCTAAAAATAAGATAGCCAAAGAAATGGATACGAATTTTATACATGAACCCGTCGGCAGCAGAGAGGTTGCGCGAATTATTTTGCAGTTTTTAAATCGTGTAATTCGCATTAATCCGTGTAATAAATAATACCAAAATTCTCGCTCTTATAAAGTCCTTTTTGCCAATTAATAAAATTTCTTTGATCCTGCCATTAAACAATCGCCTGGTTTAACAGTCACAGGAGTATTATCCAAAAATGAATGACGGTTTGTAACACCCGTTATTGAAGCCCGTATATTTATCCGTCACCAATTATATTTTACAAAAAAATAAAACTGCCCTATGAGTATATTTACGAGGATCCCCCTTATTACAGGGTTATTTATATCGCATTGCAGTATTCTAAAAGCACAGCAGGTACCAGATACCTCAGCCCATCATTTGCTGGCTGATAGCACTATGTCTGATTCATTATATAAAACTGTTGATTCAGCACAGGCAGTCGTTGCTATGTATCCGGCTGATTCGGTTTTAGTAATTAAAAAGAAATCTTACTTAATGGCAGGGCTCAGCTACATGAATAACAATGTATACCTTGGAAGAAAAGACTCTGCCAGGCTTCCATACCTCACTTTCACCCTGGGATATTATTTTAAGTCAGGGTTTTTTATTGATGGCTCTCTAAATTATCTCGCGAGTTCTGATAGCAGGATTGATGGTGTAAACTTTGATGCCGGATATTCTTTTACTGCCGGTAAATACAGTGGCGAGGCTGCCTTCAGTAAATACTTTTACAGCAGCCAGAGCACTAATGTGAAATCTGCAGTGAAAAGCAGCCTGTCTTATTTCAATTCTTATGATTTCGGATTTATTACCCCGACATTTACCGCCTTCCTGAATTTTGGTGACAAAACCGATTTTGGTGGCATACTTGGTTTAGAACATACTTTCTATGCGCTGGATGATAAACTCGATGTCACTCCTACATTTACGGCAAATGCAAGCACACAGAATTATTATAATAACTATTATAAAACACGGCGCTATACTATTAAAAGGAAGAACAAAGCGCCGGTAACGGGTGTCGCGAACGTCACAGGTATCGTGGAAGATGCATCTCACTTAAAAGTGCTTGATTATGAAGCAAGCCTTCCCATAGATTACACGGCAGGCAGGTTTATTTTTAGTGCCAACCCTGTGTATGCATTCCCTGTAAACCCTTCTATCGTACAGGTTACTACCACCAAAGCCAACAATACCAGTACTACCCGGACGAATACAGAAAAAATTAAAAACACTTTTTTTATTACGGTGGGTGTTACTTATAAATTTAAAAAATAGTATTTTCAAATATGTTTTTTTGCAGGGCTACAAAATCAGTATTGCAGCAGCGATACTTATATAACAAAGCTCCATTGTTATATTGCAATGTTTTATTGTGATCTGTTCAACGAATTGCACGAGGTTACTCCATTCCTCCATAGCCGGTGCCCATTACTGAGAATAAGAAAAACATATCTAAATTTGGTATAAAGTCTGTCTGCCGGGGTTTTCCGGTAACTTAAGTACTATAACAAAATTTGAAGGTTAGCCAGGAATTCCGGCGCAGTCTTTTTCAAATCAAAAAATATACATATGACGTTTTCAAATGTACTGTTAGTAACAACTGTGACATGCACTGCATTGATGGCGGGCCTGTTCTATTCATATTCCTGTTCTGTTGTTTTAGGCCTGAGGTCACTGCCCGATGCCAATTATATTATGGCCATGCAATCAATCAACAGAGCTATTCAGAATCCAATTTTTTTTATTGGCTTTTTGGGCACATTGCTATTATTACCTTTCAATACTTATATGAATTATTCTCAACCCTTACCGGTAACATTCTGGTTATTTCTAAGTGCAACTATTTTATATTTATTGGGTGTATTCTGTGTTACAGCGTTTGGAAACATCCCTTTGAATAATGCGCTTGAAAAATTCAATTTACTAAATGCTTCAAGTGACACTATCAAGTTACAAAGAGCAAGCTTCGAAGGACGATGGAATAATTTAAATACGATTCGCACATTTGCATCTATACTTTCTTTAATTCTTTTAATTATTGGATGTATTAATTCAGATAAAAGTCAATTACCATTTTCAAAATGATCAGCCAAATTCGCGGCCGGCAATTTTGGTGATCCATTCTTTACTGATCTTTTATAAAACCAAATCAATTTTCACTTTGTAGATCATTTCGCGGATCTTTAAAAAGAAGATATAATGTTGCTTTTGTGAAAGAAAACAATAGAACAGGCGAATAGGCATCTGTTCAGTTTGAAAAGGTAGTAGCGGATGATGAAAAAACGTTGCTGTAAAATTGCCCTGGGAAAATAATAGTTTAAAAGTTAAAGCCTATTTTTGGCTGACAGGACAACTTATAAAAAGCTATTTACCGCAATAAAAAGTAAATTATCCAATTATAATTTGAAAGTTTCGAAGTAACTAATACAGACTTTAGCAAGGAATTTGCTTTAAAAAGACGGCTACCTCTTTGTGCGGATTAAGTAAATAGAATTATTAATATGAAAACAATAGTTATATCCCTTTTTTATTTGTTTTTGTGCGCCGTTGCGCCGGCCCAGTTAAAAACAACACCCAAGTGCCCTGATATCGATATTGACATACTTGATGGCACCGTAAACAAAATCCTGCTTCCAATCTCCACAGTTGGGCAGATCAAACTTAATTTGCCCTGCTTTACAAGTTTTGAAGAAGAAGGTACTTCGGCCAAATGCGGCGCCGGCGTTTTTTATAAAGACAGGGATGTTTATTTTTATACTACCCGTGATTACATAGAAATAGGCCCTGCCTTTAAAGGTAAACTTAGCATTCCCCTGATGGAAGCGCCGCGAAATAGTTTATTTAAATGGCTTGGCACCCCGCAAATAAAAGACGTAACCTGGGATGCTTTTCAAACTGCTTATGGTATATTGATCCTGTACTATGATAAAGATTCTAAAGTAAATAAGATACAATTCAGCTCATTATCTTCAAATACCATCCATCTTTGCGAATGATAATTTGCCGTTTCAAACAGACCATTCCCGCAACGTATATTAAAGAAACAGAATTGTTATCGTTACACGTTGCGTTTATACGGTAGAGACGCCATGCATGGGTAGAGACGCCATGCATGGGTAGAGACGCCATGCATGG
>JBDTZL010000249.1:0-6228 GCA_040005125.1 Ginsengibacter sp. | reverse complement strand
AGCACGCGGATAAAAAATTATCCAAACACTATGTTTCATAATTAAGTTGTCAGAATACTAGGCTATAATATTTACTTTATATGAGCACCAGCTTTTGAAGTATTTATAGTTTGAAAGTTAAACCTGTTGCTAAACCAAAAGTATTAAGAGAGGTCTTTACAGGAGCATCTTTATTAATAGGTGATAAAGCAAACCGGGCGACCGGTACTAAACTCAAGGCGATGCGTTTACTTAATTTATATTCCGCACCGATACTAAGGGAGGTATTAAAGTAGGATGATTTTAAACCGCGTCTATTATCTATAGAATTTTCCTCGCCGTTAAAAATACTTAATTCAGTTTCGATTGTGCTTTTAGATAAAATGTTTATTGCCACCCCCAACCCCGGGCTTATGCTTAATTTACCCCTAATAAACCTATATTGTAAAACTAAAGGGATGGCAATATATTGCAATGTATTTTCCGCCGATACTTGTGTACTATCGCCCTGTACCGGATGGCTTCCCGATTTTAATGGTATATATAAGGCTCCGGAAGAACAGCTAAGTCTGTAATCTGCATACCCATTATTATTTGTACGTGCATAAATTGTTTTGGAATTTATATTGGTGACCTTTGTAAATAAAGAAGCACCTGTTTGCAACCTCAGATTTTTAGATATATTATGGCCAATCAATGCCCCAAAGTTAGTTGCAATTTTAAGTTTTTCATCTTTTCTGATTTCATTCCTGTCGTCTTCTCTGAACATGGGATGATCACTTTTTATATCATCATCGATAAATTCCGGAGAAAAGAAAACTGTTGCTGATAATAATGGTTCCTTAATTATTTTGCCAGTATTGATTTTAGCTGTTTTATTTTTTTCCCGGTTTGTTTTTGCAGTTATCGCACTTGTATTAGATGATAATTGCTGAAGTAAAATTGTACGTGGGTCGATGGAAGACAATATTAACAGTTGTTCAGCCTGGTTAATTTGTGAAATTATTTTCACGGGACATCCTATAATATTGGGTTGTTTCCCGTGATAATTAGTTATTGATGGTTCAATGGGCTTGCTCTTATCAAAGCCAACAACCTCGCTTTTTGCTGTTGATTCTTTGATTTTCTTCTTCATATTTTCCGGTCTCATATCTCTATCCTCCGTCGCAGTTTGTATTGCAGCATTTATACGTGAAAATGATTGCTCTTTATTACTAGCAGCAATACTTTTATTATTTTTCTCAGTAAAATTCACGGTCACGTCTTTTCTATCAGTATCAACCGTAGGAAAATATTGCTTTTTGTTAATCCCTCCTTTACTATTCAATGCAGTATTACCGGTATCTGTTTTATTAAAGTAATTTACGTTATTTCCAGTTGATTTTTTATCATCATTTCCTGCAGGGTTTTTAGTTTCACTAAAATTATTATTTAATTTTTTGCCATTACTATCTGTTCCCGATGTGTTCATACCCGAATCATTATTTCCATTTATAAGAAGGCCCTCTTTTTCATCTTTTAGTACATTTTTCTGGTGACCTTTTGAATCTCTTCCAATATTATTTTTCCTGGCAAGTTCATTGTTCGTTCCATGTAAATGGAAAATATATGTTGCCATACCTGTACAGAATAAAAGTAACACAGCGGCTGCCCATTTTAATTTGTTATACTTTTTCGAAAGAGAAACAACCTTCTTTTTATCGAGGCTTTTATCGATAGCTTCCCACACATTAGAAGAAGGCTCTTCCTCATGCTCTTCGATCGCCCTTCTAAATAACTTATCAATGTTATGTAGATTTTCACTCATAGTTGTTGAGAATTTTGTGAGGTTTGCAAACTATTTTTTACAGCCTTTTGCAAAAGCAGCCTTGCATCAGAAAGATTTGACTTGGATGTACCTTCGGCAATATTCAAGTGCCGCGCAATTTCCCTGTGTTTCATTCCTTCAAAAACATACAGACTAAAAACCATGCGGTATGCGGGGGGCAATCGTTGTACCATCAATAAAAGCTCTTTAGTGCCTAATTGAGAAATGATGTTTTCATTACCGATATTATCAAGAGCGGTTGCATCAATCCGGGTCAGGCCATGAAGTTGCCCTTTGCTCTTGAATTTTCTCAAGGCGCAATTCACTATAATTTTTCTTATCCAACCTTCGAAGGAACCTGAAAATTTATACTGGTGCATAAATTCAAATACTCTCACAAATCCCTCCTGCAAAATTTCTTCCGCTTCTTCCCTGTTTTTGGCAAACCTGAGACAAACTACGAACATCTTTTTACTATATAAATTATAAAGCAGGTTTTGGGAAAGCCTGTCTCCCTCAAGGCAACCTTCAATAAGCTTCCTGGTTTCGTCAACTAATAGAGATTCTTCGTCCATTGATACTGTAAATTAAAAAAGGGTTGGGTAGATGTAGCGTAATTTAACAGAATTGCTTAAGGCTGATTAATAACATATCCAATAATGCGAAGATATTGTTATTAAATTTATGTATTTATGATGCGGGGTTCATAACTATATGAACGCTGATTTGTTAAATAACGGATTCCTTACAACTCCTTAGGAAGTCTTTTCGTTTTATAAGTTCACGTTTATTGACTCCCGATATTCCTGTGTGATGAACGTTTTCGTTAACTATTTGTTATCAAAATATAAAATTCTGTCGCAACCCAACCAAATAAAGTATTTATTGCTCTTAACACAAACGAATAAATTACTATAATAATATGGTTAGATTGTTCTTCGTAACTGCCTTTTTTTTTCTGACAATATCTCCTCCGGTTTGGCTAACCAACCTGGAGAATGCCAAAGAAGTGGCTAAAAAAGACCATAAATATATTCTGCTGAATTTTTCAGGCTCAGACTGGTGTATTCCCTGTATGCGCCTGGAACATGATGTTTTTAATGCTAATGCCTTTACAATGTATGCAAATGATAACCTCATACTTGTGAATGCTGATTTCCCCAGAAAAAAGAAAAACCAATTCTCAAAAGAACAGCAAAAGTTGAATGATGCACTTGCCGATAAATATAATCCGCTGGGCAGCTTTCCATTCACCCTCTTGTTGGATACTGATGGGAATAAAATAAAGATATGGGATGGCTATTATAAAGATGGTGCAGAAAATTTCATTAACGAGATAAAAGTATTTACTGAAAAAAATTAACCTGATGCAGCCAAAAGCTTTTAACCTGGAAATGAAGCTGATGGGTAACAGGTTCGGGATAACTGTCGTTGCACATTCTGAAGAATGGGCAAATGAAATGATAAATGAAGGAGTAAAGGAAATACAACGGATTGAGAAATTACTCACAACTTTCAGCGACGATAGTGAAACCAGCCTTATCAATAAAAATGCAGGCATACAACCTGTGAGAGTCAGCAGCGAGGTATACAATATCATTGAAAGAAGCATAAAGATATCGTCAGTTACGCAAGGCGCCTTTGACATTACCTATGGTGGTATCGATAAGAAGCTTTGGAATTTTGACCAAACCATGAAGGCACTGCCAGCGGTAAAAAATGCCAAAAAAATGGTGAAGCTTATTAATTATAAAAACATTCTTTTAAATAAAGAAAATCAATCTGTTTTTTTATGTGAAAAAGGTATGCGTATTGGATTTGGGGGTATTGGAAAGGGATATGCTGCGGAGATGGCAAAAGAAGTAATGAAAAAAAAGTCTGTGGGCAGTGGTATTGTTAATGCCTCGGGTGACTTAACTGCGTGGGGCATGCAGCCTGGTGGCAAGCCTTGGACTGTTGGCATCGTTCACCCTGATTATAAAGAACATCCTTTTTCATACCTCAATATCAGTGATATGGCAGTTGCCACATCCGGCAATTATGAAAAATTTGTTATGATAAACGGGAAGAAGTATTCTCACACGATTGATCCACGTACTGGCATGCCCGTTACGGGCATCAAAAGCGTAACTATCATTTCACCCAATGCAGAAATTAGTGATGCTATGGCAACTCCCGTAATGGTCATGGGCATCAGCAACGGACTTAATCTCATCAATCAGTTGAAGCAGGTTGAATGTGTAATTATAGATGACAACAATAAAATTTATACTTCAAAAAATATTAACTGCACTTAAGTATTTAACCATGAAAAAAAAAGTGTTTCTATTGCCGACTCTTGCAGCCGTGCTCATTACAGTGGGCTGTTCAAGTGTAAAAGAGTATCAGAAAAACAAGATAAATGATTCGGAGATGACGTTGGGCGCAAGAAAGGTTGAGAAAACCGAAAGCAATTTTCAAAGCTATCGCGAAGGGGCAAGCGGCGCTAACGGGGGTAAAGTTGGTGGAGGCTGTGGTTGTAATTAACATATAGAAAAATCCCTTTAAATCTAAAGAATGAAAAAACTCTGTCTTACAGTTGTAGGTTTTTATTGTATGGTGTTGTCAGCATTTTCGCAATCTAATGATATAGATACGACCAGCTATAAAAGTAAAAAACTGAAACTTGATGAAGTAAATTTGGTATCAGGTTATTATACTCAAAATGGAGATCACTCGGCAGTTACTGGTGGTATTGGAACACAAAAATTAAACGATGTGGCAAATATATTTGATCTGCAATTTGTAAAATGGAATGACGCCAATAATAAATATTCATGGAATCTCGAATTAGGAGTTGACCATCATACTGCGGCCTCACAGAGTTATGTTTCAGCAAGCGGGGCTTCACGTGCCGGTGGTACAAGGATCTATCCTTCAATAAACTGGCAGGTTGAAAAGAATAACGGCTACACGTTCGGCCTTGGTGCATCTATTTCAAATGAATATAATTATCATTCCAGGAGCCTGAATTTTATGGTCGGCAAGGTATCTAAAAACAAAAACACTGAAATCAATTTTAAGGGCCACGCCTTTTTTGACCAGGTAACACTCATAGAACCTTCAGAGCTAATACCTAAGGTTACCATAGTATCGGGTACTACATACACCACCGCAAGTGGCAATGTAATTACATCCGAGGGTGAATCTCATAAAGCACATATACCAAGATCTTCAAGAAATACATTTTCAGGTTCGCTGACTTTGTCACAGGTAGTCAGTAAAAATTTCCAACTGGCATTAATTGCTGATGGGGTTGCCCAAACCGGCTTTCTAAGCCTTCCTTTTCACCGGGTTTATTTCCAGGACCAGGACTCTGCAAAAATTGAACACCTTCCGAATACAAGGTTTAAGCTTCCACTGGGTGTACGGCTTAACTACTTCCTCAGTGATAAAATTATTCTACGTACTTATTATCGGTATTACTCTGATAGCTGGGGAATTCAGGCACATACTGCGAGCCTCGAAATTCCTGACAAGGTATCTCCTTTTGTCTCCATAAGTCCATTTTACCGATATTATGTTCAGACTGCATCTCCGTATTTTGCACCCTATAAAGCTCATCTTACCTCTGATACCTATTATACCAGCAATTATGATTACTCGGCTTTTACTTCGCAATACTTTGGTGTCAACTTTAAAATCACTCCTAAAAGGGGCGTTTTCAACATCCCATCTTTTAATACGATTGAAATACGGTATGGCCATTATTTGCAAACAACGGGATTGCAGGCAGATAATATAGGAATTAATTTAAAGTTTAAATAATGTTAAATGAACGCAGCCAGTCACTGATCCTGTTATAAAAAAATTTTTATTCAATACCAGCTTATACGCATATGCGATACCAGGTCTAACACTAAAAAAATTAATTTTATTAGCACCTGCTTGTGGGAAGTCATTACTGACGAGTTTTGGTACAAGATAACTATCACCTTTGAACGTTCCATAGTAAGCTTCCCGCCATAAAGAAATGAGCCGGCAGATTTTGTTTGTCTCTCTTTTTCGGTAAGAGCGGCCGGTAAGAAGTTTCCTGTATTCGGTACGCGAAAAACAGCCAGGCCAACAATGTCTCTTTTAAAATCAGGCCGTTTATAGCAGGTGACTAAATTTAGTCCGTTATTATCGTTAGGGTCAAGGTAATAACCTCTGCGAAATGTTCCGAGCAGATGTTGTCCCGCAATTCACTCTTGCAGGTATCATTAGCGGCATATTATTAATGTATGCGGTAACCGCTTAAATATTAAGAAAATATTTTAGAAACTGGCAGGATAAATATCATTAAATCAACTGCATTCCGGCAATTAGGGATATTACTGTTAAATTTTTTGTTGATGACACAGGTTTTATAGGGTGCATTTCAAATTGTCGCAGCTAAGCGGTAGCCTTCAAAGGCATTTTTG
>JBDTZL010000206.1:0-21021 GCA_040005125.1 Ginsengibacter sp. | reverse complement strand
TTATTAATACACTTATATTCCCTCCGGGCGAGGCATCATTGTTTATTATTTGAACGCCGGGCGCCCTTCCCTGCAAAGCCTGGTCTAAGGTAGTTACCGGAACTTTTGCAATGGTTGCAGCATTAATACTGGAAATTGAACCGGTAACGTCTTTACGCCTTTGCGTGCCATAACCGACCACCACCACTTCATTTAAACTTGAAGTGGCTGTTTTTAGCAAAACTGCAATCTGGCTTTGGCCGTTAATTGAAATTTCCTGGGATTCAAATCCCACAGAAGTAACAGTTAATGTTTTAGCAGAATTGGGAACCGATAAGGTAAAGCTCCCCTGTTCATTTGTTTGGGTTGCCACATTAGAACCTTTTACAGAAACTGTAGTGCCAATGACCGGCTTACCGGTGGAGGCTTCGGTAACACTTCCTGAAATAGTTTTTTGCTGTGCAAAAATTAAATTGCTGAAGATCAACATACTGGATAAAATCCATAGACGTAAAGAAGTTGGGTTTATTCTCATATCAGAAACGTTTAGTATTAAGCGTAAATTAACAAAAAATTATTCCGTAACAAAAAAGATTAAAAAAAATATCATTGATAGATAAAATAGTACAGGTGTTATCTAAAAACAATACCATGGCATGAATTCACTAAATCATATTTTAAAAGCAATCAGTAAATAATGCAGCGATCTTTTTAATAGAACGACCGGGAGTTTTATATTTTAATTTTTTCGCTGAATTTTGACCGGTTCAAATTTTTAAATTCACTTATCATCACGCAATTTTTTTATTTTCTTTTCATGCACTTAAAAGGTTATAGCTGATTTCAAAAAGCATCCTGGTATTTGCAAAGCTACATCCGACGATACTTTAAATTTTGGTAATGATAGTGGTTTATTAAGCCCTCGTTGACTAAATAATTATCTTCCGTCGCGATGCCTTGATACCATCAAATCTTTAATGTGTTGTACTCATGTTTCAATGCCCAATCGTTCCAATTATCCTCCCCTATTTATCTTCTAATGACAAATAATTATAGATAATCGCTGCATAAAAATTTTAAATGAACATATACAGATGCATTCAGGATAAAATATCACTAACGAAACCTTCTGAAAATCCGGCGTAATTTAACTTGAACTCAGGGTAATTTAAATTGAACATTCAGTAATAAAAGTAATCAGTATATTTATTAAACGATTTCCTTTAGTATGAATATAAGCACATATGATGTTGCGTAAACCCCATCTTTCTTTTTCACAAATTATTAATATGAATGTGGGGTTTTTTGGCATTCAATATAGTTTTGGGCTGCAGCAGAGCGCAGTAAATCCCATTTATGATTTCCTGGGCGCAAGCCCCGACCAGATACCGTTATTAAATTTGGCTGGCCCGATAACGGGCTTACTGATACAACCTATTATTGGCGCATTAAGCGATAAGACATGGTCTCCAAGGTTTGGCCGCCGCAAGCCCTATTTTTTTATAGGCGCTATGTTTTGCAGCATTGGTTTATTTCTCTATCCATTCAGCAGTTCTTTATGGATGGCTGTTGGGCTGCTGTGGGTATTGGATGCTGCAAATAATACGGCCATGGAACCTTACCGTGCTTTTATTGCAGATAAATTACCGCCCGATCAGCATGCTATGGGGTTTCTATCCCAAAGCTTTTTCACCGGTCTCGGCATTACACTGGCAAATGTGTCATTATATTTTTTTCAAAAACACATTAAAGGTATGCATGGGCAAATCCCTTACTGGGTTTTCGGATCATTTTTTTTGGGATCCATTTGTTCTATTACTTCGGTTGGGTGGTCCATTTATAAAACACCCGAAATACCACCAACGCCTGAAGAACTCGCCGCGCTAAAGGCTGCTAAGAAAGGAATTGCAGAACCCTTTATTGAAATCTTTGAAGCTATTAAAGACATGCCAAAAGTAATGTGGCAATTGGCGTTGGTATATTTATTCCAGTGGTATGCATTGTTTTGTTATTGGCAAAATGCCTCTAAAAGTATTGCACAATCAGTATGGCACACATCTCCGGTGCTCAACAAATCTTTATATGAAGAGGCTGTCGGCTGGACGGGCCTCGTGAACGGATGGTATAATGTAGCCACTTTTTTATCGGCCTTTGCCCTGGTAGGCCTGGCAAAAAAATACAGCCCGAAATTAGTACACATTGTTTGTTTAATAATGGCGGCCACAGGCCTGTTGATCTTCCCACATATCGAAAATAAATATTTATTATTTGCACCTATGACGGGTTTTGGAATTGCCTGGGCGAGTATGATGGGTGTTCCTTATTTAATGGTGGTCAATAATATTCCAAAAGAAAGATATGGAGTGTATATGGGCATTATCAACATGATGATCGTTATTCCAATGATTTTACAAAACATAACTTTTGGATTTGTTTTAAAACATTTTTTGGGTAATGATTCGGGCAAAGCAATCTCTTTTGCAGGAATATTTTTATTGCTTGCTGCAATGGCTACCACATTGATAAAATCCGCAAAAGTGAATGAGGATACTGATGTTCCGCCGGATCTGCTTACTATAACTACAGAACATTAATTGAATAAATGAATTACACGAATTATATCGAATTACACGAATTAAAAAAACAAGCCTCTTGCAATTCCTGTAATATAATAAGGCAGTTTATTATTAACACAATACTATCATAAAACCGATTATACTGAAATTGAAAACAGGCTGCATTAATTCGTGTAATTCGTTATAATTCGTGTAATAAACTTTATAATTCGTGTAATAAAAAAATATAAAACAGGTAACATGCAAATTCTATGCATTGGTGAAGCTCTTATCGACATGATTTGTACCGATACCGGTTTATCACTTTCGAAAGGAGAACACTTTTTAAAAAAGCCCGGTGGCGCCCCGACAAATGTAGCAGCAGCCATTGCGGCTTTGGGCGGGGATGTATTATTATCTGCGAAAGTTGGTGCCGATCCTTTTGGCCAGCAATTAATAGATGTAATGAAAGACTTCGGTGTATCTACTATCTGGATCGTGCAAGACAAAAATTCATTTACAACTTTTGCATTTGTCTCACTCATGAAAGATGGAGAACGTGATTTTGTTTTTAACAGGGGCGCAGATGGGCAGCTCGTTGAAAGTGATATTGAAGGAATTGATCTGGATGAATGCCCGATCATACACTTTGGTTCTGCTACTGCATTTCTTCCCAGCCCGTTACAGAATACTTATAAAAGCCTGTTGCAAAAAGCTGTGGATAAAAATATCTTCATCAGCTTTGACCCTAATTACCGTCAGTTGTTATGGAAAAATAATGTAGAAGCTTTCATTGAACAGTCATGGAATTTTATATCACAATGTCATTTTTTTAAAGTGAGTGATGAAGAGGCGATGCTTATTACCGGTAGTAATTCGGTGTTTGACGCCGCCACTATTTTATCTGAAAAAACCAATGCGACCTTCGCAATCACTTTAGGCAAAGAAGGAACTCTCCTGGTGCATCAAAAAAACATGATTACCGTTCCCAGCATTTCAGTAAAACCAATAGACACAACCGGTGCAGGCGATGCATTTGTTGGCGCAGTGCTATTCCAGCTAAGCAAATATTCTTTACAGGTTATACAGGCTTTGAGTACCGGGGACTGGAAAGAAATTATTGCCAACGGCAACAAAGCCGGCGCCCGCACCTGCGAATACATGGGCGCTATGGAGGCTTTCAAACATTTAAACAACCTGATCCTGGATTAATAAACTGAAGCATGTACAATTATAAACTTCAAAAAAAAATTGATACTGGTTTAAAAAAATCCTCTTTAAAAATAAAACCAGCCGATCTTTCATTTTATGGAAGATTTTAGCCAATATCTCATCCATTCATTCTTTATTCTGCGAACTGTACAGCTTTCATCAAAATATGGATGCTTTATTTGACCAGTTGATCGGCACTGCAATCGCTTAGTTTTTTTATTGGGGTGCTGCCCATGATATTTTATGGAGATGAATTGGGTTACACGAATGATTATAGTTATTTGCAGGACAAAGGCAAAAGCTATGACAACCGCTGGATGTACCGCCCGGTAATTGACTGGGAAAAAAATAAAAATATTCATATAGAAGGCACTGTTGAGCAAAGAATTTTTTCAGGCACTCAAAAATTATTAAGCATCCGCAAAAAAATTACCTGTAGTTGCAGACTACAGCAACCTTATATGGCTTACACCCCACAACATTCATGTTGCAGGGCTTATAAGATCAATGGAAAATAAGCGATTATTTTGTTTGTTTACTTTTACCGACACGCGCTCATTTGTAACCTGGTATATTTTTAAAGAAAATGGTTTTGCTCATCGCAAGTTATATGATCATTGGTCTGTAGAAAATTACTATATAGGAAAGGATCATGAATATCTAATCATCGATCCCTACGAATATTGTTTACTTGAAGAAGTATTGGATTAATTATTTCAATGTGATTTGTAACAGTTAATACATTGATCATTTCATAAACAATTTAAACAATCCCAAACTTTGCCGCCACTTTTATTAACAGAGCTGTATTGTTTACCTCAAATTTAGTGAGCAGGTTTTTGCGATGGGTCTCCACTGTGTAAGGGCTTACAAATAATTTCCCGGCTATGTCATTTGTAGTGAATCCTTCTGCGATCATTTGTAATATTTCTTTTTCCCTGCGGGTTAATGTCGGCATTTCGTTTCCGCCGGCAGTTTCAATTTTTGCATTATTTACATTAATACTGAAATACATTTTGCCTTCGAGCACCGACGCAATAGCTTCTTTTATTTCTTCTTTGTCAGCGCTTTTTAAAAGGTAGCCCGATGCGCCGTTTCTTATCATTTCCGAAACATAGCTGCGTTGATTAAAAGTGCTTAATCCAAGTACATGTATACCGGGGAACTCTTTCTTTATCTTATTACACAATTCAATGCCACTGATATCAGGAAGGTTAATATCAACAAAAGCAATATCAATAGTATTCTCTTTTAATAAAGCTAATGCTTCAAAGGCGTTGCCGGCAGTGGCTTTTACCTGCACTGAAGGTATTTGCGCCAATATAGACTTCATGCCTTCAATTACCATGCTGTGGTCATCAACTAATAAAATATTTATTTTTTCTTCATTCATGCCAGTACCGGTATTTCTATATTGAAAGAAGACCCTTCCCCGGTTTTTGAATCTATCTCCAGAATTCCTTTTAAATAATCAACTCTTGATTGCACATTTTTCAAACCCGCACCTTTGATATTTGACAGTTGCGCTGTATCAAAGCCTTTGCCGTCATCTTCCACGGTAAGTGTTATACCTTTTTCATGAATAATAAGCTGGATAAAAATATTTTTCGCCATTGCGTGTTTAATCGCATTATTGGTAAGCTCCTGTATGATCCTGTATAAAATTACTTCAGTAGATTTCTCTAAACCGCCTTGCGGGCCTAACGTGGTGTATCTCATTTTCACGGTGTTGCTTTCATTAATGCTGTCGCAGAAGTCCTGAATGGCTTCGCTTAACCCAAATTTAAGCAAGGCCTCGGGCATCATATTATGTGCAACGCGGCGCATTTCAGCAATGGCACTATCCAACTGGCTAATGGACCTTGCAAATAATTGCGCATCATTTTCCCCGATAATCATGTTTCCTTTCATTGCCGATAAGTTTAATTTAATACCACTGAGCATACCACCCAATCCATCATGCAGATCTTTGGCCATACGGCTGCGTTCTGTTTCCTGCGCCTGGAGAATGGTATTTATAGCGACCAATTGTTTTTCCTGTTCCAGTTCTTTAATTTTTTTTGTTTGAATCACCTGCTTTTGTTTATTGTTTATAAAAACTAAAAGGACAATAATTATTAAAACAATAAAACCCGAAACCAGGGCTGTAATAACACCATTTTGTTTTTGCTTTTCATTTTCCAGGAATATTATTTGCTTTTCTTTTTTCGCAGCCTGATATTTATTTTCCAGTTTGTTTATTTCTACCTTGGCTTCCTGGATTTTCAGGCTATCTCCAATCTTAAATTGCATTTTCATATACTGAAGCGCACTTGCTGTATTACCCAGGTTTTCTTCACACTCAGAAAGAAATGAGAATACCTTTAGTTTTATCCTGTTATCATTTAATTGGCCGGCTAATTGTAAGCAATCCAAAAATTCATTTTTTGCATTTGCATATTGCTTGTCTGAAAAATAATTTTGTGCAAGCATATATTTCTCTGTACTGATATAAGATATATTACTTATTTTCTGAGCGTAGGCTAATGCTAATTTTTGTTCTTCTATTGCTTTTTTTTGTTGCCCTGTTTTTCCATAGTATTGCCCGCTTATTTCATAATACTGCATGTAAGCTTCGTTATCTTCTTTTAGGGTATCAAAAATTGTCCGCCCTTTTTCCAAATAGCTTTTTGTTTGGGTCATTTTACCTGAAAAACAATAACCATAAGCGGCCTGCATATATGTCATTGCCAATTCATGGTCATTATTTTTTAACGATTCAAACAGGTCAATAGCTTTCAACTTGTAATCTATCCCTTTATCATATTGCGCAAGGTATAGGTAGACACTCCCAATACCCGAATAAGCAGCAGCCAGTTGAGTAGTAGCCTTCTTTGTTGGCAGGCCTTCGACCAATTTTATTGCACTTAAAAAATTCTTAATAGCGTCATCCCATTTTCCTTCGAACAAAAAAATATCTGCAAGGGCGTTATACACCAGTGAATTGCCGTAAATACCTTTTTCATGGTCCACTTTAGCAAAATATTTCTGAGCAATTACAAAATATTCTTTCGGTTTATCACTGGAAGTTTGAGTTGTAAAAATCAAATTGCCAATTGAATAGTTTATTAATCCAAGAGAGTAATTATCTTTTGTTTTTTTTCCGAGTTCTATTGCCCTGCCTAAATATTTTCCTGACTTTACTGTATCGGTATAAATATATGCATACGATAAGTCACATAGCAGCTCAATATTGGCAGCATCATTTTTTGTTATTTTTAATTCGTTTTCCAGGCTATCAACCTGCCCGGAAACAGATATACAAAAACAGCCTGCAATTAAAAAAAATAATGCTGCCTTCATATTCTCATATTTGATTATAGGGTAAATATCACGCATGGGCAATTCTTATTATCGTAAAGTACATACTGAATATATACCTCCCAAGCATTTTAAATAAATACCAATTTACAGGTATTTTCAAAACCCCCTGTTTTCAGCGATTGTTTTACTGAAGCTAAGTGTAGGTTGCGCCATAAATACACTAACAAAAATCATATAAAAACAATTTCAATCCTTATAGAAATTGAAACAAAATTAACGGAAATCAGCTTGTGTCAAAAGGAAGCGCCGTGATATTAAAGCCTCAAACGAGGCGGCCCAGATCTGTAACTGCAAAAGATCCGTTATTCATGCATGATCATATTGTTGGTTGCTTATTAAACAAATGCATTTTCCCGTGATTATAAGGCGTAGAAAGAATTTACCTGATACGATAATAAATAACGCTTCACAAGGTTATGCAATTATGAATTTGCAGCCGGCGATAGCTCATTTAACCATCTTTCCAGAGCAAGATAAACCCCATTGGTCCAGCCAAATCCATCCTGTGCAGGATATTCGCCGCCTCCAGCCCCGAGTGTAGTTGACACCACATTATATTTCTCCATCATCTTGCCGGTATTACGGTATACTTTTTCATTTATATTCATCCAGCGAGTTGCTATATCTTTTGCAAGTTCATGATAGCCATATTTTGCCAGGCCACGTATAGCGATCCACTGCAACGGCGCCCATCCATTCGGCGCATCCCATTGCTGGGCAGTGGTTTCAGTTGTAGAAATTAATCCGCCGGCATACAAAAATTTCTCCTCTACTATTTTAGCAACCCGTGCTGCCTGCTGTTCTGACGCGATTTCAAAAAATAACGGGTAAGCAGCCGCCAGGGTAAAAGATTCTTTTTGTTCGCGCGCAGTATAATCATAATCAAAATAAAATCCTTTTTTAGAATTCCAGCAGTATTTATCTATAGCGGCTTTACGTTTGTTTGCAGCGGTTTTATATTTTAACGAAGATGGAATATCATTTGACAAACCATATGCCTCCGCGATAGTTTTTTCAAGATTGAATAAAAGACAATTCAGGTCAACAGGAATAATTTCTGCAGTATGAATGCTTGAAAAATCTTTTACGTCCTTAAACCAGCGGGAAGAAAAATCCCAGCCCGATTCAGCCGCTGCGCGAAGATGCCTGTACATTATTGTTTTATCCGCAGCCTGGTGTGCAAGCTCCGTATCCTCCTTAAACGATTCGGGGCGGGGTGTACTATTTTCATCCCAGTAATGATTTAAAATATCCCCGTCGCGCAACATCGCAACACGGTGACTGGAAAAGCTTTCAAAGATTAACAGGTCGCTTCCGTTCATCCAGAAATCATATTCCTTTTCGAGCTGGGGCAAATATTTAACAAGAATATTTTTCCCCTTCCCTTCACTTAACAAATTAACCATACATGCGTAAAAAGGCGGCTGGGATCTCCCTATATAATAAGTGCGGTTCCCATTGGGTATATAACCAATATGATCTATGAGATAAGAAAAATTATCAACCATATTTTGTATCATATC
The DNA here is from genome assembly GCA_040005125.1 of Ginsengibacter sp. GTDB lineage: Bacteria > Bacteroidota > Bacteroidia > Chitinophagales > Chitinophagaceae > Ginsengibacter. The sequence goes on along the minus strand of JBDTZL010000206.1, from coordinate 12,389 downwards.
ACTGCGCAGCGATACCTGTAGCCCGAGCATAGTGAAATAACTATCCCAGTAATAAATTTCCCTGAAGCGGCCACCCGGAACAATATAGGGACACGGTAGCGAAATCAAAGAGTTTGCCGTTTCATCGGGTTGCCTGGTTAGTTCATCCCAAAGCATTTCCAGGTGTTGGATAACCGGCCGGCCGGAAACGCTCACATATTTGGATGCATGTTCTTTTGGTAACCCAAAATTGTTATGAACAAATACTGAAAGATCGAACCCTTCCGCATCTTTTTCTTTCTCATAACGTTCCTGTATAGACGCAAGTGATGATACAGGTATACAATCGACGAATGTTTTTCCGTCGGGGAAAATATGATTCAACTGAACGTCTTCAAACAAGGGCTGTAAATTGAAAATTTCCTGTTTATTCATATGCCTGCGAAGAATTGTTGTATAATCTTTTTAGTGACCTCCGGCCACGGTAAGCTCCACTTGTTTGCCCGATCTTTTCTGAACCCCATAAAAGAAAAATAAGCATGCCATTAAAACCGTCATGGGGATCAATGAAAAATAAAATGCCTTTTGGCCTCCAATATGTTTAAATAAATAGCCCACTAATCTCGAACCTAAAGTACCACCGATCGCAGAGAAAAAAACAAGCAAAGAAGCCATGGGGCTGTGAAATATCTTTTCGGTGGCGCTTAAAACAAATGAATTTATCAACGGATAAATTGGTGCCAGGAAAAAGCCGATGAGCGGAAAGACATATGAAATAACGGGTACATCCTTTAAAGAAGTAATCAGGCCGGGTTGTAAACTTTGTGTTTGCGGAAGGATAAATATTACCATAGAAGCAGCCCCCAAAAGGCAAATAGCCAACAATATGATCCAGGATATTTTTTTAACCAGGAATGACGTAAGATAGCGGCCTAAGGCAATAGATAACATAAGGATAACAGCCATGAAAACGCTTGCCTTTTCCGGCAGGTGGAGTACCTTTTCATTAAAGGTAGGCAACCAGCTCATGATTCCCTGTTCCGTCATTACATACATAAAAGCGGCTACGGCAAATACTATAACCAACGGCCTTTTCAGCAACTTTATCATTTCAATAAAATCACCTTTCACACTTGCACCGGGTATCTCATATTTCACGTTAAAATCTGCCAGCGACAGAATGATAAAAGAAGTGGCTACTAATACGGCTATCACAAGGTAAATACGTAACCATGCATCGGGATCGGTATCACTATAAAAAAGAGGGAATATAATGAATGCCGTGGCTATCCCAACCATGAAAAAACTTTCGATTGAACTCAGAACACTTTTATGCTCTTTATCATTATTTGTAATGATACCTATCATTGAATATACTGATACTTTAATAACAGCAAATGATATACCCACACATGCAAATAAAATCCTTACTGAAGCAAAAGAGTTGCCAAAATACATCCCCAAACATCCTATAAATACGAGGGCAAGAGCGATCAACATTCCTTTTTTATACCCAAGCCGTGGCAAAAAAGAACCCACGAAAAATGAAACAAAAGCAATAGAAAGATCCTTGAAAGCTTCCAATGAGCTCGCCATCAGTTCATCCACATGATACGTATTGATTGACTTTTGGATAAGAATGCCAACGCTATTCAGCAAAATAGCAAAAACAAAATAATTAAGGTAGAGGGACAGCTTTATTTGCCAGTTTTTTTGCATGCAATCGTTTAAAATTAATAACGTCGAATATACAATATATTCAGGCATGCGGTAAGTATAGAATTCTTTTATATTACATTTCTCTACACTACCCATATTTTCTTACAAATCAAATTCTTTTTATGAAGAAAAGTAAACTAAGTTGCCTGTTGTACTTTTAATTTTTCACACGTATGAATACCAATAAAGTGAAAGCGCAGGAAACCGGCAACCATAAAAAATGGTGGAAAGAAGCTATCGTGTATCAGGTCTATCCAAGAAGCTTTAAAGACACTGATGGCGATGGCATTGGTGATCTCAAAGGAATTATCTCAAAGCTGGATTATATACAAAGCCTTGGAATTGATGTTATATGGCTAAATCCCATATACAGCTCGCCCAATGATGACAATGGTTACGACATCAGCGATTATGAAGCTATCATGAAGGAATTCGGGACGATGAATGATTTTGATGCCTTACTAAAAGGCATGCACGACCGGAAAATAAAACTGGTAATGGACCTTGTTGTTAACCACAGCAGCGATGAGCACAGATGGTTTAAGGAGTCCCGGAAATCGAGAGACAACCCGTATCGGGATTACTACCATTGGTGGCCCGCGGAGAAAGGAAAGCCGGCAGATCGCTTTAGCTTCTTTGATGTAAACGGAAGCGCGTGGAAATATGACAGGCGCACCAATGCGTATTATCTCCATTATTTTTCACAAAAACAACCGGATCTTAAATGGGAGAACCCAAAATTGCGAAAGGAGATCTATGACATCATAAATTTCTGGTTCAACAAAGGAGTGGATGGTTTTAGAATGGACGTTATAACACTTATTTCCAAGGATACCACCTTTCCTCAATTGCCCACTAAATATCATGGCGATTATGTTGCCTGGTATGCGGAGGGGCCTCACCTGCACCAGTACCTGCAGGAAATGAACCGCGAATCTTTAAGCAAATATGATGTACTCTCTGTTGCTGAAGGAGTGGGCGTTACTATATCTTCGGCACATAATTTTGTGGATCCCGATCGAAAGGAACTGGACATGCTGTATCATTTCGAAGGTATGGGCCTGGGCTATTTACCCGGACAGTTTAAACAAATGGATCCAAATGGATATAGCCTTATTGAGTTTAAAAAGATTTACAGCAAGTGGGATAAAGTTTTTGCCAAAAAGGGGTGGGGAACAATTTATTTAGGCAATCATGACCAGCCCCGTATGGTTTCGCGGTGGGGTAATGACGCTCCGGAATACCGGGAAGCATCTTCCAAACTATTAACCACTTTTATATTGAGCATGCGCGCAACACCTTATTACTACGCCGGTGATGAGCTGGGAATGAGCAATATAAAATTTGATTCAATAGCAGATTACCGTGATATAGAAACTTTAAATCTTTATAAGAAATTACAATTTGAAGGAGGAGACCTGCAGCATTTTTTGAACGGCCAAAAAATTTCTGCCAGGGATAACGGGCGAACTCCTTTTCAATGGTACCACACAAAGAATGCAGGATTTTCAAAAGGCAAGCCATGGTTAAAGGTAAATCCAAATTACAACACGATCAATGTCGCCGCAGAGGAAAAAGATCCCAATTCACCGTTACATTATTTCAGAAAAATGGTGCGGCTTCGAAAAGCTCTGCCAGAACTTATTTATGGCGAATACAAATTACTGGATGAAAATAACAGCCAGGTGTACGCGTATACACGCACCCTGAACAGCAAAAAAGTTTTGGTTGTACTGAATTTCTCTGCTAAAAATGTTTCATTTAATCTCCCGGCAAAAGCCGGTAAAACAGGTGAGGTATTGATAAATAACCTGGCTGATTATCAAATGAAAGATGGCTCATTTAATTTAAAGCCCTGGCAGGCAATGATCGTAAGATTGAAATAAAGAGATCTATATAAAACAAGTTTAGGGTTTAGGGTTTAGGGTTTAGGGTTTAGGGTTTAGGGTTTAGAAATTATATATAAATATTCAGAACTTAGCGCCGATGTAAAAAAAAGGGGCCTCGTAAAGAATTACAGGCCCGTATAAACACTGATTACGAAAAAAAAACTTTAAATAATATTTTGGTGCACGTCCATTATTGATCTTAATTTAATTATGTCATTCCGACACTTAATTTACAAAAAAATAATTAATCCATGCTATTTTGAACGTTTTTTACATTTATATTTTTATACCGAATGAAATATAAAATGTTTTTACGTCAGCGGTCCTTCGGCCCCGTATGTCATAGCCCTTTTTTATAATAAACTTCGGTTCATGGATGTTAGTTTCGATAATTTTTATAGTGACAAAATTTTAGTTTGCAGCACACAATCAAAATTTTGTCGAAAAGCCAACGTTAATTGTGTAATTCGCAAAGGCCGCATCTCCCCTCACAAACTTGCCGGTTTTTGCACTGTTTTCTTTATCAGTTACGCTTTGCGTACGATTTCTGACGATTGCAACGGGCACGGAAGCAAAAAAACTACATTTATTAAATGCATAATTAAGGGTGGGTTCTACGGATACTACATATCCGGGACGGCGAAAATCTCCGCTGCCGCCAACAAGATCATACACAGGAATACCTTCCAGCCTTACACCTCCTGCTACGGATAGTCCTTTTAAATGTTTGAATGAATAGTCAAAACCGGCCCTTGCCATATACTGATCAGGAACACTGCAGATTGCTTCATTTGCAAGGCCAGGACTTAAAGTTTCGCGGTAAGTTCTCTTTCCATTCTGTTCCCTGGGATTTACGAGATAATAAAAATTACCGTACACTCCAAAGTTGCTTTTGAAATTATAAAAAGTATTTGCTTCAAGAGTAAACCCGGTTCCGCCATCACCCAATTGAATGGACTGATCGACGTCGCGCAATTCTTTAGTGCCGTTTGGTCCAACATTGTACCAGTAATCTTTATAGTCATCATCGCCTGTTGGCAACTTTATACCAAGGCCCAGCTGTATATTTCCTTTTTGATTTTTTGCGGGATCAAACATCCAGCGATAAACAGCGACCCGTACATCACCAAGGCCAAATGAATGCGTTGAGTGCCTTTCCTTTTTTATATAAACGCCATTCACCAAACCGTGCTCATACAAAGAAGAACGCGCATTGGAAGTAATGGGTGCATCCAGCATAACAGACCACCTGTCGTTCAATATGCGGGTTATAGAAAGATCAACAGCAACTACATGATTGATCACTTCAGAGCCATCCACCTGCCTGGATTTATTCTCTTTTGTACCTGAAAAGTGACGAAACGATTTAAAATAACGAACACCCGAAGTAAAGAGCCATCCGGATTTATTGGTGTTTTCAGAATGGGCCAACATGCAGCTTGACCCGCTTCCTTTTATCGCCACGCATCCCTGCGCATCTACATTATTTGTGAATAGTATTATTATGAATGAACATAATAAGGCAGAAAAAATTTGTTTCATAAAAGTGATTTTGGTTTGATTTGATTTGGTTTTATTTAATTTTTATTTTTTTGCAGTTAATTTACTCATTACCAGAAGCCCGATTTTTTTGCCCTGGTCATAAGCGCTTTGTACAGATTGCCTGTAATGTATTCCACCATAAAGCCTGCTATAAGAAACTTCAATAGCTGCCTCATCGGATGTTTTAAAATTACGGTCGGGCCATCCCCATTCCCTTTCTGATGAATCTTTAAACGAAGTATTATTCTTGTATATCGCGGCAAGCACCGTTGCCGCAGCGCACGAAATTGTGGAATGGGCGCTATTATATTCGGGAAATGGCGGTGTTTGCAGGTACGGCTGCCAATCCTGGTTTATATATTTATTGATATATGTTTCCGGCCGCAAAACATCAAACTTATATTTAGTATTCCAGCAGCAAATAAATGCATCATAAATTCCAATGCTGGCTCCCGTATAAGCATAGGCAGTTTTATAAAAATCGGCATGATTGTTTTGAGAAACAGTTCCAACAATTTCCATCCAATGGCCAACCGGCGTCATTGCTTTTGTGGCAAACATGGCATGCCCCTCAACGTGTAGCTTAAAGCTATTACAATCCCAAAAATTAGCAATCCATTTTTGAGTTGAATCCAGTGTGTTTACGGTAATCATAACATCTTTCGAAATTTTGTAAAATTCACTGGCAGTATCTTTACTAAAGTGGGGCAATGCAGGAGGAGGAAACATATTTGCAGAATCCATGACCATGCAGCGCATGGTTTTCCATAGTGGCTCCACGGCCTCAAAATATCCCGGCGGAGTCGGTGTCCAATGCCCTTCCTCTTCAGACACCGCAAAACGCGATCCTCTTGTTTGCGCATAATTATCTTTCCTGCTCCAGGAGAGAACTGAATCGGCAACCTGGCTTCCATATTGCACCGAACCATCAAATAAATCATCAGGCATACCCGCATCTTTGGCGATTAATTTCACAGAATCGGCAAGAAGCTTCATGGTATCATTTGAGAAAGTAAGTTCATTACCTACTTTTATTAAAGCAATTAAAGAGGCAAAAGGATAATCAATTTTCGAATTGGCTGCAGGATGTGGAATATTATGAAGCCCGTTTACTTTATTTTCCAATGAAGCAAAATGTTTACCCTCATTGGCGAGTACTTCAAATGCTGCAAGATTGGAATATGCAAATACCCTTGATGCCACGGGCGGTGTGAAAATATCATAAATGATCACGTAATTAAGCTTGTGCACCACATCGTTATACAATAAAGGATTGTGCATTACTTTAATATATTCCTCACTTTTTTCTTTACAGGATGAAAACAATACCTGGGTGAATACCAATAACAGAAAGTAAAAAACCGGATTTTTTTTCATAATAATTTAAATTTCAAAATACCTGGTGATATTTAGTCGTTATAACGGCAATTAAAATGGCCATAAAGTGATCTTATCATTTTGGGGATCATACCCCAGCTTAATACTATCAGTTACTATATCCCCTAATTTATACCTGGTTTTATAAGCAACATTTACAGTGATGCTGACTATGGAACCAGGGTCATGTGAAATCTTCATGATTGAATCAAGACGCATTTTATTTAATATAGAATCATCGTGGTTAAATGATAAATGATCGTAAACAAACCTGTAGTCGTTAATATTATCTGCTACCGTTTTTGTAACCATCTTTGTATCTACAATTTCATAAGGTTTGGGATCGTTCATTTTTGGGATAACGGTATTTTTCATAAAATTTTCCGCCAACTTTTCAACATGCTTTCTTTCGATTCTATTACTGTATTTGTTATCGCATGAGCAAAAAATAATTAAGACTATTAAAAACTTTTTCATTTCAATTAATGCATATGACAACCTGCCGTGATAAAAATTTTGCGCAGGTTGGTTCTCTCTGATAAAAGAAAATTCCTGGTGCGGGGTGCTGTTAAAATTGTGGAGTGCTACCGGATGTGCACCGGCGCGGCCCGCTGTGAACGTTGTCTCCACCAGCCATACCCCGCCGGGCCGTGCGACAAATTGATGTGAAATCCTTTATTTGTGAAACCATTGTTTTTTTTAATGGCTTTGGCAGTATCTGAAATAATATACAGCGCAAGAAGGCAACCATAGCTTCCTCCTCTTTCTATCCATTCAAATAATTCATAATGCGGATAAAAGAGCTCGCTCGTAATTTTCCAAATAAAAAGAGCCATTACAATAGATTTTACAGGATGAATCAAGATCACGAGAGCGGCGATAATTTCAAAAGCACCAATTCCGCGGGCAACATTTGCGGCTGAGACAAAACCAAGTGCGCTATACTGGTCAACCAGGCCCTTTTTCCCAATTATATTCAGCCATCCGTGGCCCACAAAAAGAAAAAATATAACAATGCTTAAGCAGGTTTTTATCAATCCCAATGTTTTTCCGTCAGCATGTATATTATCTTCTACCGGAGTAAGTACCTGTTTTATATTTTTACTAAAGCCACCGGAAAGAATAATGAGCACGAGAGGAGCGCCAAAATTTCCTGCACGTTCAATGAATTCGGCAAATGGCTCGCCTGACAAAGGACGAAGTAATGCCGTTATGATGCCCCATATTACCAGCCATATTATCACCGCGCGCAAAGGGTATATTAATATGATAATACCCAACAGGATGTCAACAGTTCCCAGAAGCGGCATTAGTTTGAAAGACAAGTCATGATTTATGCCGAACACCGCAAAATAATTTGCCCAAACAGGCTTGGTAATTATACCAAATGCACCATGCCCAATGAAGCACATCGCCGCTGCAATACGCAAGGTGTAATGAATTTTCTGTTCCTGTGTGAATTTGAACATCTGGTTATTTTTTTGATGACCGTTTTATCTAATTCTTTTTCATTTTCAAACGATCAACAACAAGATCACCTACTTTATTTCCGTATTCGGTGCTTACAATACATGAATGATGAAAGTGAATGCCTCCGTAAAATCTTGCCCAGTTATTTTCCTTTGCCGCATCGCGAAAAGATTTATAGCTGCGGTTTTTGATACCGAATTCCAGTTCTGTAGAATCGATATAAGAAAAGTTATCGCCAAAAACACTGGTTAGGGCTTCAGCCGCTGCGGCAGAGCATGTAGAATGTCCACACGTATATTCCGGAAAAGGTGGCGTTTGTAAATAAGGCTGCCAGTTTGCATCAAAATATTTATTAATTACAGTTTCAGGCCGTACAGTATTGTCGCGGTATTTTTCATCCCAGCACTGGATAAATGCATCAAACAAAGCAATGCTCGTTTTCGCATAGGCATATACGGTAGTTGCGAAATCCACCTTTGCTTTTTCAGCAGCTATCCCGGTTATGCTCATCCAGTGACCCGGAGGAGAGAACTTTTTGGTTCCAAACATAACATGACCCGAAACATTTAATTTAAAAGGGTTATCGTCCCAAAAATCTGCTATATGCTTTTGCTCCGGTGTAAGGCTGTCTATTGCTTTTTTTATAAGCATTACCTCTTTGTAATAATCGCTGTTGGAGTCCTTTACATTAAACTTGTAAGGAGTTGGTGGTATAAATTGTGTAGCGCTATCCATAACCAAAGTGCGTATTTGGTTCCAATGCGGCTCCATTGCAGATGCATAGGCCGGGGGCGTAGGAACCCACCTCCCCGGTTCGTCGGTTACAGAATATTTTTCCGCACTTCTTGTTTGAGCATAGTTGTCCTTTTTACTCCAGCTTAAAATTGCGCTGGAAATTGTATCAGAAAATGCAACAGAGTTATCAAAAACATCGGAAGGCATTCCATGGTCGTTTGCCAGCTTCTTCAGGCTGTCCACATATTCATTCATACTTCCCTCGGGAAACGTAACTGAGGTACCAAGCTTACAAAATGCTAACAGCGACGCAAATTCAAAATTTATTTTTTGATTTGAATCAGGGTGAGGTAATACCTTTAGCCCCTTCAACTGCCCTCCCAACGACTCGTACTGAGCCGGGTTTCCTGCGGCTATTACTTCATACGCAGCTATGCTGGCATACAGGTAATTCCGTGATGCAACAATCGGGCTGAAATTATTACCCATAACTACCCCGTTTAACTGGTAAACAGTTTTGCAATACAGGATCGGGTCTTTAAAAATCTCAGCATAATCTTTTTTGGAATTACATCCCCACAATGTGGTGATTGCCAAACACAGCAAAAATAATTTTTTCATAACCGGATAAAAATTTGGTCAGCAGTAAATAAATAAAAGTTGGAGATACAGCAAATCTGTAATGATCACGCAACCAATTAATAAAATGATGGAAACAACTAATTAAGCCGTCCGTAAATCCGGAGGCTGTTCAGGAGAAATGTGAGGAGAAGAAAGTAAGTTTTTTGGGCTTATCGGAAGCCAGCAATTTTGCTGGCTACACCCGGGGCTGATAGTATTTAATACAAAAGAATAGCGGTCATATTCACCCTGGAGGTTCTTAAATGCTGATTTGGAATTATCTGATTTTTTAGAATTATTATTCTGCATCAGGTCGTTAGAGATCTTAAAAAAGTCATCTTTGGCTGTTTCCAGGTGCATTTTTTTTGTATTGGCAATACACATGACGAAGAGGGTGTCGTTGGACACTTTTCTCTTCACATATTTGTACAGGATGCCATTTATTTCAATCTCGCCGTTATAACGCTGGTACGATGACCAACTGGTCTGATAAGGAAGATGTATGGGGATTTTTAATTCAACCAACTGGGATTCATCGTAAGTATTGTTATCAAGGCGGACTTCTAACTGCTCATTCAGTTTTTGCTGCATGTAGTCGAACACAAACCTGTATCCAAACAGGTTGAATAAAAATAAGGTGAGAAAAAATAAGGCAGTTATTTTCTTCAAATCAGTTAATATATAAAAAATGCAAGATACTGTAATATTGCTATTCTAATAAAAATACTTAATTTATCGGGAAAATTTTAAGGAAAAAGCGATGAGCAATGGACAATAGACAACAGGCATAGGCAATAAGCAATTAGCAATAAACAATAAACAATCGGTAATTATTCACAATTCACTGTTCACCATTCACCAATCACCATCTACCATTTCATTTTACGGTAAATGTTTTTTTATCCTTACCAATGCCTGTTAATGTTAAAGACTTCCATTGTTTTGGCAGGGAAGTTTTTATTTGCATAATCCCTTCGGGGGTAATATCTAACCCGCCAAAGCCCATAAGCACACTTTGCAAAAAGCCTCCGGCGCCGGTAGCAAAATAAGGATTGGTGCCTCCGGCAGATTCGGCCAATACTCCAAAAGGCATTTTCTTGTTGGGGATAAAAGATTCTTCAAATGCGTTCCATGCTTTTACGGGTTCATTAAGCCTCGCATATAAAATGGTAAAAATTGCGTGCGTCATTGCCGGAGAACCTTCCCCGATACGACTTTCATAGTACACGAGATCTTTCCTGATTTGTTGCGGATCAGTTATCTCTTTTAAAGGATACGCCAATAAGTTTACATCGGCCTGTTTTATTTTTTCTCCGTTATAAGCCGCATGTTCTGAGGTAACACCGTTGCTTAATTTTAATACAGGAATATTTTTTTCTACATCGATCCACTCAGCATCCACCGGCTCATGCAAAATATTCGCAGCCATAACCGCATACCTTAAATTTGCTTTTGCGGCTGCATTGGTGAATGCATTGTTGTCAACGTTTTCTGCCCATTCATCGGCGGCGACCACATTTTTGATATCATATTTACCGGGGCCATTCTTCTCAACGCGGCTTGCCCAAAAATCTGCACACTCTTTAATTACAGGAAACCCTTTTTCTTTTAACCAGCCTGTATCCCGTGTTACCGCAAAATAATTCCATGCTGCAATAGCGACATCGGCGGTTATGTGATGTTCAAAAGGGCCGCTCAATGCCCATACCGGCGTTTCTTCATTTCCGCTTGCAGCGCTTTCCCATGGATACATGGCGCCCTTATAACCGTGTGCAAATGCATTGTGCTTTGCTTCAGCCAGGCGTTGATAACGATATTCTACCATACTCCTGGCCATTTCAGGATGTAGTACCAATATGGCCGGGAACATCCATAATTCTGCATCCCAAAAAACATGACCGTTATAGCCCAGGCCACTCAGGCCCATTGGTGACGGGCTGTACGATGTTCCTTCCCGCACAAAAGAATACAGGTGATACATGGCGGAATGCACATCCTGCTGGCTGGCATCGTCACCCTCAATTATTATATCACTCTTCCATAATTCATCCCAGGCAGCGTTGTGAAATTGCTTTAATCTTTCTGCGCCCTGGAGCTTTGCATAAATGACGTAGCGTTCAGCTTCGTTCAATGGATCGTCGTGTTGCGCTGTCGTAATAGATGCGCCTGCAATTGCAAAATGATAGGTTGTCCCGGCTTTCAGCTTCTTTTTAAATTTGGAAAGGTGCATATTGTTATCCCACATTTCGTGTATCAATTGCGGTTCTGTTCCATTGGGCTCATCAAATAAAAATGTTGTAGAGGAGGCGAAGGTTAATTTGCCGGTAGGGCTTTTTGCAACCGATGAAAGCAAACTTAATTTTACATGCGGACGGTCAATTTCATTATAATAATTCTGCACATCTTTTAAGGCATCCGGGGCTTCCATAACACTCGCAGGAATTATTTCAATATCCTTTTTTGCCGTGACAGTAACATCCACTAAAACTGTATAGGGCAAATTCCTCAAAGCATAATAGGTATAAGATATGGTCGCCTTGTCGTAATAATCAAACGTGGTGGCGAGGCTCGCATGCTTCATATCAAGCACCTGCTTCATGTTTGATGCATCAGGATTGTTGACGCGGTTACCGTCAATGTCCATATTCATATTTACCAGGTTAAAGTTTTGCAAAAAATTGCTAACCCTGCCACGGCCATACTGATCATAAGCGCCGTTTAATACAACATCTTTACACCGGAATACATTTGGAGAAGAAACAATACCTATGACTCCATTGGCAACTGTTACACCAAAATAATTTGCCGGATCAATTTTATCTGCGACAATTTTCCAGGTATCAGTTTTTTGAGAGAAGGAAAATAAAAAAGAAATGGCTATTGGAATACAGCAAAATAATTGTTTCATATTACAAGCGGTTTTTTCGTTGCGGGATTAAGATGTGTAATTTAAAGTTATTTGACTTATACTTCACAAGTGATAAATTAGTGACATTTTAAATTACTTAATTTCAAAATGTCAAGGTGCTGACTTTTAAAGTGAAAGTGGATAAACTC
>JBDTZL010000242.1:0-21032 GCA_040005125.1 Ginsengibacter sp. | reverse complement strand
AAGTTCATAAAGTGCTGACACCTCAGGTGTACATCAAAAAGCTGAAAAACAAAAAAACGCTTAAAAAAAATCTCTGGTAGGCCCACATTGGAACAAACAGATCATTAAATTTATATAAACAATATTGCATGAAAATAAAAGAACACGATTTTTTACGATTATTAATGATAACATTTTTATTGCTGGCGTTTACTGTATCCATTGCACAAACAAAAGATCCTGTCGTAAAAACCAATACTGGTTTTGTTTCAGGTTCGATAAATGCAGATGGCAACATTGACATTTTTAAAGGCATTCCGTTTGCTGCGCCGCCGGTTGGTGACTTAAGATGGAAAGCACCGCAACCCATGCCACGATGGAGTGGTATAAAAAAATGCGTCGCTTTCGGCGCAAGCCCCATGCAAGGCATACCTAAACCTTTCATGATGTGGAGTGAAGAATATTTAATTCCAAAAGAACCTATCAGTGAAGATTGCCTTTACCTGAATATTTGGACGAGCTCATTTTCAGCTAAAAAGCCGGTGCTTGTATGGATATACGGTGGCGGTTTTACCAGCGGAGGCAGTGCTGCGCCAATCTACGATGGCGAAGCCATGGCCAAAAAAGGAATTGTGTTTGTGAGCTTCAATTATCGTGTGGGTATTTTTGGTTTTTTTGCGCATCCCGATCTCACAAAAGAATCACCGGATCATTCATCAGGCAACTATGGTTTGTTGGACCAGGTAACGGCTTTAAAATGGGTAAAGCAAAATATTACGGCATTTGGTGGAGATCCAAACAATGTAACCATTGCAGGTCAATCCGCAGGTTCTATGAGCGTAAATTGTTTAGTGGCCTCACCTCTTGCAAAAGGTTTGTTCAATAAGGCAATTGCTGAAAGCGGCGCCAGTTTTCTAAACGGCGACCTGGGAAATACCACATTGCAAATAGCAGAACAGGAAGGAGTTAAAATGGCTTCATCATTACATGTAAATTCAATTGAAGATTTAAGAAAACTGCCATCAGCCGATTTAATGAAGGAACAGGCTATGTCCCGGCCGGTTATAGATGGGTATGTGTTGCCTCAACCCATTGCGGAAATCTTTGCTTCGAACAAGGAAAACGAGGTCACTTTATTAACGGGTTGGAACCAGGATGAAGGTTTTGTGTTTGGACGCCCAAAAAATGTTGACGAATTTAAAAAGCAAATGACACAAAAATATGGGAGTGATGCGGACGCATATTTAAAATATTATCCTGCCACAAACGATTCTATTGCGGCCGTATCCCAAACATTTCTCTCACGGGATATGATATTTAGCGTGCAAAATTATACGTGGGCAAACGTAGCCAGTGCGCAAGGCAGGAAAGTTTACTTGTATCGTTTCACCCGCAAATTGCCTGCAACTAATGAATCTCAAAAATTCGGAGCTTTTCATACGGGTGAAGTACCTTATGCATATGACAATTTAAAATTTGTAAATCGTCCGTGGGAAAAAACTGATTATAATTTAGCACAGACGATGTCAGGCTTTTGGATAAATTTCATAAAGAAAGGAAATCCAAACGGTGCCCATCTCCCTGAATGGAAGGCATACAACACAAAAAGTAAAGAAGTGATGGTGCTTGGAGAAACACAATATTCACAACCGATGAAAGATTATAAACAGCTTGATTTTCTTTATGGCAAAATGAAGTCTAAATAATATTGATTTAAATGGGCTTGCTTATTCAAAATATGTCAATCTTGAGGTCCTTTTTTCAAGCTGCAAAAAAAGAACAGAAAGTAGCTAAAAAATTACAAAGAGCCGTATCTTAAAATAATCAAAGGTCTCCGGGTGAAATAATTCATAGTAACTAATTATCAGACTGATATTTTTTAAAACGCTGCTTTATTTTATCACCTTGCTTATCATTTTTGCATTCATTAGGTTTATATTATGGCAAGCTGTGTTGCCACCAATATACTTCCAGGATATTAACGTATTAAATGATAAAGTTTGGAGCTATTATTTTGATGTGATAGCGGTTTACACTTTGTTCATGAACGTGTTTATAAGTTTTTTCATTCAAATAAATAAGAAGTTTGGTCCTGCTGTTTTACTGCCTTTCATTTTTGGAAAATATGTCCATCCACAAATTGAAGAACGGGCGTTTATTTTTCCCGACCTGAAATCATCAACAACTCATGCAGAAAATCTTGGGCATAAGAAATAAAGTGAATTGATACGGGATTGTTTTCTTGATATCAATAATGTTTCAACCAATTATGATGCAGAAATATACCAATATGTAGGTGATGAGGTTGTATTAACCTGGCCGGTAAATGAAAGTAAGAATATGGCAGATTGTTTTGATTTTTATTTTGATTGCCAAAATATATTTAAAAAAGAAAAAACTATTATCAAAATAAATACGGTTTGGTGCCTGGATTCAAAGCCGGCTTGCATTGTGGCATAGTTACCTGTGTTGAAGCAGGTGACATAAAACGGGAAATTGCTTATCATGGTGATACCCTGAACGTTGCAGCACGAATACTGGCAAACTGCAAGGAAAATGATGCCGATATTATATTTACAGCCTCAGTGCAGGAAAGAATTCATTCAATGCCGTATACCTATGAAGAAATAGGCAATGCGCTTTTAAAAGGGAAAAACACCCCTGTATTGATTTATAAAATTAATGCCTCATGATTCCATTCCACTTGTAATAGAATTTTGCATCCATTATCAAAAACGATAGTTGCCACCTGCCTTCCGGACGATTCTCTACTGCGGGCTTACTTTCGAGATCGCATTGGTACTTGCACACCCCGCAAAAAAATTGCCGTCGGCATCTACCGTTATGGGATTGGGTTCGTCCAAACCGGTTACGATAATTTTAACAGTGCCCGCGGGTGTAATCTTTGTGATCGTATTGTTGACCGGGTCTGTTGTGTAAAGGTTACCCATGTCATCAATGGTAATGTCGGAAGGTGCGTGAACATTTGTTGCAAAAGTGCTGACAACCCCCGCCGGTGTAATTTTCGAGACCGAGTTACCAGCCGAATTCGTGATATATAAATTACCGCTGCCATCCCTGGCTATTCCCGTTGTATACGCAATACCGGTCGGGATGGTAACTATAGTTCCACCAGGTGTGATAGTAGAGATCGTACCGTTGCCGAAATTCGTCACATACAGATTTCCCACTGCATCTATGGTGATACCGGCTGGATTGGGAATGCTGCTCACGAAAGTGCTGACGACTCCCGCCTGCGTGATTTTGGAGATCGTACCATTGCCATAATTTGTTACATATAAATTACCAACGCCATCTATTGCTATACCACCGGGAAGGTCAATACCACTTGCAAAATGGCTCACTGTTCCATCTTTTGTGATCTTTACGACAGTATTGTCGCCGTAATCCGCCACAAACAAATTACCGTTGCTTGTATCTATGCAAATGCCATATGGAGAAGCCAGTCCGGCCGCGTATGTGCTGATAGCATAGGTCGTATCGTAAGTAAATACCGGCCCTGTTTCTTCATGGCCGTTAACCCAAACCGATACAGGTCCTGTTCCTGCCAGCCTGGGTACTGTTACAACCAATTGCGTATTGGTGATGCTGACAATGGTGGCCCGATGGCCATTAAAAAATGCACTGTCACTCGTTACTATGGTTCCAAAGCCACTTCCGGATATGGTATCCATAGTTGCAATGGGCCCATGCGTAGGATGAATGCCGTTGATCTGCACGGCGGCCGGAGAAGGATTTTTACTGCAGGATGCAAATATGAACAGTCCACCTAAAAGGATGAGAGAGAATTGTACAATCTTTTTAATGTTTAAAGTTGAATCAGGCATTTGAAGGCACATTATTTTTCAGGAGATATTTATATTAATAAATTGTGGCTAGTGAATGTTTAACGAAAGGAATATAATTTGTTTTTTCAGATTCACAGATATTGTGTTATATAAAAAGTGCAAATGGCGCTTCAATATTAAAACTACCAGGTGCTTTTTTACTTTTATGTAAAACGAATTTGATAAATATCGGAAACCCTTAGGAGATTTATGAAAAAAAATGCGGTAAACAAACAATTTTGTTCAAGCCAGGCAGAAGAAAAAAGATCAACTATTAGCAAATCCCGGAATGATAACGGGAACTCAGGGAGTAACTGTACAATAAAATACTACATCGTTAAAATCATTGTCACACAGGGGCTTTGTTCTGTCAAGATCCTCAAACCCTATTAATATTTTATTTTCAGGAGTATAATTGATTAACACCGCATGTTTTTTCAGTGCGGGGTCAACCTCAGGATTTAAAAGATCATTGGAGCAAAAATGCACAACATCATTATTGAGTTTGTGAGTATCAGTATTCCAGGCCTTTTGTAATAAAACAAAACCAATAGAGGTGCCCACATCAAATCTTCCGATCTTAACTTTATCACCTGCCACTAATGGAGTAAGATTTCCCGAATTAGGGAAAATATAAGTAATTATTTGTATGTCATTAGCACTTACCGGCGGCTGATTGGTGGGATAGGTGTAAAAAGCAATTGAATTTGTATATCCACCACCCTGCGAAACAAAAGTTACAAAAACGTCAGATGGCTGGGTGATTGCAATATCAGCGGTCGCTGTGCTATTTAGCAATCCCGGATTGGTGGTTCTCAAATCTTTTCCGTCGGGAAGTGTACTTTTAATAAATGAAAGTAAAGCAGAAGAGATCGAATCTTTAGCTAATAAATAATCCGGTTCGCCTAAAGAATTAAAAGTTCCTAAAGTCTGGTAACTTGTTTTGGTAAACTTTACAACCCTTGTTACGGGTGTTTCCTTTTTACAGGCTATAAACATTAACAGAAGCATAAACAGGGGGGTGTATTTTTGTACTTTCATGAGGTAGCAGTTTTAGATGTAAAGATAAAACTAATAAATAATTTGAAATAATTCCCATTTTGCGTGTCTTTTTCTCTTTCTTCTTTAAAGATTTTAGGCAATGCAGGTTGCCGGCTTCCATAAGCTATAAGATTGTCGTTTTGTTCTGGTTTTAGAAGTAGTTCTGATACTTTTGACATTTCCCGTTTGGTATTATTTTCATAGTTTTCGTTCCTGGTCTTGCTTATGCCTGCTGCATAAATATTTCATTGTTTCATTTCCAATTGACTGTTTTTTGGCCACATTGAGCCGTCTTTCCCGTGGTTCTCCACCTTGCAGTTCACCAATTGTTATATTGGCTATATGTGCCTTGGCATCCAATGAAGCCGTTAGCCAATTGGGGGAACCCTATTACCGGATACAATCATTTATTACAGGTGATAAGATCTACTGCGTTCATGTAACAGAGAATGAAGAGGTGATTCGCAAACATGCCAGGCTGAGTAAATTTCCCATCAATACAATAGCTAAAGTAAAAACTGTTATTGACACGCTAACTGCCAATCGTTTGTGATACGCCCGGGTGATCAATTGCCTTCGGGATTAATTTAATTTGTAATCCTTTAAGGCGGTTAATAGTCTTTGTATCAGGAGTTAGAAGTACCGTTAATTGAAATGTTGATTTGTGACGGTTTCACGCGGGACCGGTATTCTATGTCATGTCCCTGACCTGGAGTTTCTCCATATCTTTTGAATTCATGGCTCACTGGCAATCAGTCAATATCCTGCAAGCCGGTTTTCTTTGCAGGTTGCGGTTTATCTTATATTTAGGAATCGGTTTGAGAGAAAAATTGCTGTGATCTGTTATATTACCTTTTATCATCTTAATTATTTTTCTTATAAGAGGAAATTATTAATTTGTGTAACGTTGCTCTTGTAATGCTTTTC
This sequence comes from Ginsengibacter sp., assembly GCA_040005125.1. Taxonomy (GTDB): domain Bacteria; phylum Bacteroidota; class Bacteroidia; order Chitinophagales; family Chitinophagaceae; genus Ginsengibacter. The sequence goes on along the minus strand of JBDTZL010000242.1, from coordinate 15,237 downwards.
ACCATGAAAATATCAATGCGCCCACCTACTAAAAGGATGATTGAAAAACTAAAAGAATGCCATGAAAAAGAATTAAATAATAATGAAAAAATACCTTGTTTCCCTGAAGAAATGAAATCATCGCTGGCAGGCTTATATAAACGGGGATTGATTGATACCCGCATGGAAATTGTAAATAATAAGAAGCAGTTATGTATATATATAACCGAATCTGGCAAAAGATTTCTAAAAGACCTGAACGATACTTCTGATAAATCAAAATAAATTTCCGGTTAAATTAATATACGTTGAAGAAGCTTTTTAACAGGTTACCAGTAACTTATGGTTCATTTCACGGCGTTTTCTCCAGGGAACGTAATTTGGAAATAATCGCATCGGCAATTTTCTTAAATTTGCGTTGTGAGCACTTGCTCACTTTTTTATTATTTTTTTGAAATTATAATCAAATAAAAATGTTTGAATCGTTAAGCGACCGGCTGGACTCGGCTTTTAAAAATCTTAAGGGACAGGGAAGAATTACTGAACTCAATATTGCTTCAACAATAAAAGACATCAGGCGTGCACTGGTAGATGCTGATGTGAATTATAAAATTGCCAAAGAGTTTACAGATAGTATTAAGGAAAAAGCAACAGGAGAAAAAGTAATCAATTCAATTAGCCCGGGACAGTTGATGGTAAAGATTGTGAAGGATGAGCTTACTGAATTGATGGGTGGGAGTGAAGCCGACCTTGATCTTGCAGGAAATCCTGCCATAATTTTAATTGCAGGCCTGCAAGGTAGTGGTAAAACAACCTTTAGCGGAAAGCTTGCTAATTATCTTAAAACAAAGAAAGGTAAATCACCTTTGCTTGTTGCAGCAGATATCTACAGGCCGGCAGCAATTGAACAATTGAAAATATTGGGTAGCCAGATAAATGTAGACGTATATAATGAACCGGAAAATAAAGATGTTGTGGCTATTGTTCAAAACGCAATTAAAGAAGCACGGTCAAAAAATAAGAATGTATTAATTATTGATACAGCCGGACGGTTGGCCATAGACGAAGTTATGATGACTGAAGTAGCCAATATCAAAAGCGCCGTAGCTCCTCAGGAAATACTCTTTGTTGTAGATAGCATGACCGGTCAGGATGCAGTTAATACAGCCGCCGCATTTAATCAAAAGCTTGATTATACAGGGGTTGTTCTTACCAAGCTGGATGGAGATACACGGGGTGGAGCTGCCATTTCTATTAAGTCTACAGTAAACAAGCCTATAAAATTTGTAAGCAGCGGGGAAAAGATGGATACCCTGGATGTTTTTTATCCTGAACGTATGGCGCAGCGGATATTAGGCATGGGAGATATCGTAAGCCTCGTGGAAAAAGCCCAGGAGCAGTTTGATGAAGTACAGGCTGCAAAGCTGGAAAAAAGGATCAGAAAAAATCAGTTCGACTTTGAAGACTTTAAAACCCAGCTTCAACAAATAAAAAAAATGGGGAATTTAAAGGATCTTATGGGTATGATACCCGGAGTGGGCAAACAAATAAAGGACGTTGACATAAACGATGATGCTTTTAAAGGAATTGAAGCAATGATTAATTCAATGACCCTGGAAGAGCGCCGGAACCCCGATATTATCAATCCGGCCCGTAAACTACGTATTGCAAAAGGAAGCGGAAAAGATATCGCTGAACTTAACCAGTTCATAAAGCAATTTGATCAAATGAAAAACATGATGAAAATGATGAATAAAATGCCGATGGGGAAACTTGCCATTCCGGGTAAAAAATAGAACTGCAACGGATCATAAAATTCAATAAAATGACAACATTAATTCATAAATTTTACCAATCTCTTTAATTTTTAATATATTTCATTTGCATTTTTCATTTTCACCCCTTATCTTCGCAATCCTTTAAAACCCTATTTAATAACAACCCAAAAAAAATTTCTATTTTTTATGGCTGTAAAAATGAGATTGCAACGCCATGGCTCCAAGAAAAGGCCATTTTACTTTATTGTAGTTGCAGATGCCCGAAGCCCACGTGATGGTAAATTTATCCAGAAATTAGGCTCTTACAATCCTCTTACTGTTCCGGCAAGTATTCAAATTGATCGTCAGAAAGCATTGGAATGGCTACACAAAGGCGCGCAACCTACCGACACTGTTCGCCGGATCTTAAGCTTCAAAGGAGTACTCTATTTGAAGCATTTGCTTCGTGGGGTTACCCTGGGCTTGTTTGATGAAGCAACGGCAATGGAAAAATTTACGAAATGGAGCACTGAGCATGATTCAGAATTTGCCAAACGCCAGGAATCGCACAAAAAGAGCAGAACGACAAGCCGTCAGCCGATAGCAAGAAGAACTGAAAGAAGCGCACCGCCGTCTACGAGAAGTGCCGGGCCCGTAACAGGGACTGCATCGAAAGCTTCTGCACAGCCTTCTGGTGAAAATTCCACTGCTGAAAAAACTCCAGGTAGTTCAGAATAAATTTATTCAATTATATACTTTAAAAGCTGTCATTTTTTGGCGGCTTTTTTTATTTTGTCTCATTTTGTTTTAAAGAAACCTGCAATTTTTTTTTGATGTTTTTTTCTCAAATAACTTTCTCAGTTTATTAACTTTAGAAAATTAGCTATTGTTACATTAATTTAGATCTGTAAATGGCAGGAGTTTGAACTGGTAAATAATTACAATGGCATTAATCTTGCAGACAGATTTTGTATTCTTTTTATTAATTCATAAAATCATTGTTAAATGAAGACTTTACAAATTTCTAAATTTATTTTCTTAGCGGGAATTTTCTGTTTGCTTTTTGTACCCGTAAAAAGCCAGGAAAAGCAGGAAGATAAAATTAATGCATCCGCGGGGGTATTGAAAGATTTCGGCCAAATGAAAGAAAGCATACCTGCTGATCTATTAAAAATAACCCAGGGAATAATTATTGTGCCCAAACTAATAAACGGAGGATTCGTTATTGCGGCCAAAAGAGGGAAAGGTATTGCTATGGTAAAGTTGCCAAATGGAAAATGGAGTAATCCTGTATTTGTTACTATAACGGGGGGAAGCGTTGGGCTGCAGGCTGGTGTTCAATCAGTTGACCTTGTATTAATTTTCAAAAGCAAGGAAACTCTCGAAAAGATTGGTAAAGGAAGTTTTACACTGGGAGGTGATATATCAGCTACTGCCGGTCCTGTTGGGCGCAATTCAACCGCGAGTACCGACTATAAACTGGAAGCCGAAGTCTATTCTTATTCCCGTAGTAAAGGATTATTCGCCGGTATCAGTTTGAGCGGTGCCGCTATCGATATTGACAGCAAAGCAGACAAGGCTTTTTATGGGAATGATAAAGATGCAAAAACATTGTTTTCGAATTCAACAGAAAATACTTCTGCTCCGGTAACGCAGATGAAAAGCGAGCTGGAAAATTTATATAAGTAAAAAATATTTTTCAATCATATAAAAGTGTTGAGGGTTGCCAACCTTGAAGAAGGTACGTGCAAACAATTTAAATCTTTTAAAAAAAGTTGGCAACCCTGGCGACAAAATAAAATATTTATAGTGAGAACATCAGTAGGAAATATTATTAAATACCCCTTCGGTAATAATTTTTTGTGTGCCATCCAGTTGCCGGAAAGCTTTAAAGTTAAATGTTCCACTCATTAATTTGTTCACTGAATCTATTGAAACGATCGCTAAATTTCCACCAGATTCTTCGGGGGTAGTTCCTTCGTTTGAACTGTAAGCCAAAGAAGTAGCGGTTGCGTACGCACCAAAATTTGAAAGGCTGTTGAATGTAAGTTGATATACATGAACACCGGAGTCGGCAACAGTAAATACAATTTGTTGTCCATCGTCAGACTTCCCTGCTATAGAAATTACGCTATCCGATCTTCTGGCAGCCCCGGATATAGAAGCAACAAATTGAACTCCACTGATCTTTGCTCTGAAATCGGCGGTTGTGCTCACAGACGTATCGTTTGGATCCTCAAATTCTTTTTGACAGGAATTAAAAATAAATAATATCAGCAACGATGTTATAATTACATGGGTACGCATTTTTTCTGGTTTAAGCATCAAATATAATATAATACAAAAATTTTATTTTGGTCCGGGGGAACAGTTTTTTCTTAAGAAATCAGAATATAATGTTGATAAATGTTTACGGGTGCCTTCTCCCTCGGAGATGCTATGCGTTCTGTTTGGATAAGGCATGAACTGAAAAGTTTTATTGTATTTTATTAATTCATTCAACATTGCTTCCGCGTTATCATAGTGCACGTTATCATCGCCTGTGCCATGAATGAATAATAAATTGCCCTTAAGATTTTTTGCATAATAAATGGGCGAACCTTTTATGTAGTTGTCCATATTTTCCTCCGGCAATCCCATGTACCTTTCTTCATAAATATTATCGTAAAATAAAAGATTGTCAACGGCAGAAACCGAAATACCTGTTTTATAAATTTCGGGATATTGAAACATCAGGCTAAGTGTGGAAGAACCGCCCCCGCTCCATCCCCAAACTGCTACGCGGTCTTTGTCAAAATATGGTTTCTCCAATAATTTTTTTGCAGCCATTGCCTGGTCCCGGATGTTTAACCTGCCTATTTGCCCATAAATTGATTTACGCCATTCTGCGCCCCGCAATGAAGGCGTGCCGCGGTTATCAACAGAAACCTGTATATATCCTTCGATGCTCATATCACCATTAAATAGAAAATTAAACTGGGTACCATAGCTGTCACCAACCGTGGAACTGGCAGGCTCTCCATATACAAAAAAAACAACAGGATATTTTTTTGTGCTGTCGAAATTTGCAGGCTTAACCATCCACGCATCGAGTATAATATTATCATCGGTGGTTATCTTAAAATATTCAACATTGGAGTTTTCATTTACTTTCATATTTCTTGCGATGCTCTTATCTTCGGCCAAAGGTTTATGATCGGGTAAAGAAATCCATTCACTTACAGGAAAAGTTTTATAGTTGGAAAAACTGTGCATGGCATATTTTGCTCCCGGCGAAATATCATAATCATGAGTACCTTTCATTGCAGGCGGTGAAAGCAATTCTAATTTTCCTTTCCCATCCATCTTCACCCTGTACAAATAAAGCTGTGTGGCATTGTTCGGCGAAGCCATAAAATAAACATAATTATTTTTATCGTCGATGCACTTAATATTATCAATATCATAATCACCTTTTGTAATCAATGATTCTTTCCTGCCATCGCGGCTCACTAAAAAAATATGACGCCATCCGTCTTTTTCACTCACCCATAAAAAATTATTACCATTGTTAAACCATTCCCATCCTGTGGGGTCATCATTGTTCCATCGCGATTTAATATCAATCCAGGCTTTATCGTTTTCTGTATAAAAATTCTTTGCTTCACCGGTAGCTGCATTACAATAAAATAATTTGCTTTCATTTTGTTTCCTGTTGAGTTGTTGCACCACAACTTCATCAGAGTTGTTTGCCCATTCCATCCTGGGAAGATAATGTTGTTGCGGATCGCCCGGAATATTCATCCAGGTGATATTGCCGTTACTTATAGAAATTACACCTATGCGCACGGGCGACGGAGGCTGTCCCACTTTTGGATATTCTACAGGAATAATGCGGGAATAAACCGAATCAGTAGTATTGAGCATATAATAGTCGCGCACTTTAGTTGCGTCTACCTGCCAAAACGCGATCATTTTGCTATCAGGGCTCCAGCGAAAACCATCCCTGCAAGCCAATTCTTCTTCGTACACCCAATCAAAAGTTCCGTTGATAAATTTTCGGGTTCCATCTTTGGTCAGTTGTGTTAGCTGGTGCGAGGAAAGATCTTCCACATACACATTGTGCTCACTCACATAAGCGGCTTTTTTTCCATCAGGGGAAATCTTCGCAAACATCAATGATTGAGATGGTAATCCTTTTCCAAGTTGTGTTAACTGGTTGGAAGAAAGGTCCAATATCCAATAATCGCCACGGGTATTGTAGCGCCATACTTTTGCAGTATTCGTAAAAATGAGTAAGGTTTTATTGTCGGGCGAAAAGCTGTAGATGTCAAATGACAATGGATTATCGCTGCCGGCGGGGATGAGTTGCTCTTTTTTTACAATGACAGATTCGTGATTGGTTTTTACGTCGGTTTTTACAATATTTCCTTCTTTTAATTGCAGGTAAGCAGTACCATCAGGTGTCCAGTTAATTTCTTTTGCACGAAACTGGGCGAAAGATGTAAGTGAAAAATTTAAAAAAATGATAATTACTGAAAGCAACAGTTTTTTATTTGCCATTGATTTTTTTATTTATCGGTAAAAATACATAACTACTATTTTACTTCCTGTACCATTTGTATAAATCGGTTATAAATTTGTGTATGGCAGAAAACGAAAAATTAAGAATTGATAAATATTTATGGTCAATACGGCTCTTTAAAAGCCGTAACCTTGCCACCGATGCATGCAATAATGGAAAAGTAAAGTGTAGAGGTGTAAATGTAAAAGCATCAAAAACCGTGAGTACCGGAGAGCAATATGAAGTAAAAACCGAAGCAAAAAAATGGCTGATTGAAGTGAGTGGCTTACTGCACACAAGGGTTCAGTTTTCTGAAGCGATAAAGTATTATATTGATCTTACACCGGAAGAGGAAAAAGAAAAAATTCAAACATCTTCCTTTGTTTTTAATACCGGGAAAAGAAAAAGCAAGCAGGGTCGGCCCACAAAAAAGGAAAAAAGAAATTTGGATGAATTTATATAGGTTGTCAGTTCGCGTGGGGCAATGAGACACCTGGTATAATCATTTGGGTGGCCGCGGGTATCAGTCCGCTCTAAGTGGCCAGATACCTACAAACAAAGCATTCATCTGTTTTTAAAATAATGCAGATCGTTTTCTTCATTCAAGTCATTCTTCTATAAGTGTCTGGCCACGCAAGTGGCCTCACACCCGCACGTCTCCATTTAAGTGACCCAGCGCCTTACATTTGTTATAAGTTTGCAACATGAAAATTGATATCATTTCTGTAGTGCCTCAATTGATGGAGAGTTTCTTTGCCCATTCAATAGTAAAGCGCGCCAGAGAAAAAGGACTGCTGGAAATAAATATGGTCAATTTGAGAGATTATACCAATTATAAACACGGCCAGGTTGATGATTACCAGTTTGGCGGTGGGGCCGGCCTGGTAATGATGATTGAGCCGTTAGTGAATGCTATTGAAACCTTACAGAAAAATACTCCATATGACGAAATTATTTTTCTTACACCAGATGGTGAAACGTTTACACAGAAAACCGCGAATGCTTTATCATTAAAAAAAAACTTATTGCTGGTTTGCGGCCATTACAAGGGGATAGACCAGCGTGTGCGGGATCATCTTATTACCAAAGAGATTTCCATCGGCGATTACGTATTGAGCGGTGGAGAGCTTGGCGCTGCTGTACTTGCAGATGCAATAGGAAGATTGATACCCGGTGTTTTAAATGATGAAACTTCAGCATTAACCGATTCGTTCCAGGATAACCTGCTGGCGCCACCTGTGTATACACGTCCTGAAGAATTCAGGGGATGGAAAGTTCCTCAAATTTTAATGAGCGGTAACCATTCAAAAATTGCAGACTGGCGTCATGAACAATCGATAGAAAAAACAAAAGAAAAAAGACCGGATATATTAGAGTAGATGTAGTAATCAAAATCTGATTTCTGTATTCAATAAAACAGATTTGATTAAAGCTACAGCGCTTTCCTGCTCTTCGTATTCACCATTTATTAGAAAGAAAGAAGTAACAGATTTTGAATTGGGCTCCACCAGGAAATATTCCTGCACACCGTATCTTTCATAAATTAATTTCTTTTCTTCCCAATCAAGTTGAGAAGTGGAAGGAGATAAAATTTCGATGATCAGATCCGGGGCGCCAAACAGCCCTCTGGATTCTATTTTGTGCAGGTTTTGATTTTTTATAAAGAGAATATCAGGCTGTAAAATATTCTGTTTAGAAAAATGAACATCATAAGGGGCTATTCTGATTTTTCCGATCCTGTTTTTTCTTAACAAGATTGAAATTTCAATGTTTATTTCATTCAAAACAACCTGGTGAATATCAATTGGCGAAGGGCTCATTACTAATTTATTATTGATGAGCTGGCATAAAGTCCCTTCCGGGAGACTTTCCCAAACTTCCAGCATTGATTTAGGAGGATGTATCAATATATCTGCCATAACAATTCTTAAAATTACGATATTATTCTTTCTTCAGTATTATCATCGACAGGTCTTTGTCTCTTAAAACAAAAAGAAGAAATTTGTATCTATTAGAGTAAACGTAGTAATTGCAAAATTTTAATAGGCCTTTGTGAAAGTAACCGGCTTTGCGATTACAGCATTTGATATTTGGTCATTGTGCCAATAGTTCGTTGGCCCAAATGTGCTTTTTGTAATACCGCCATTATACAATGCGAAGGTCCATTTTCCCCGGCTCAATGAAAACGAATTTGTATCCTGGGCGTGTATAATTATAACCGAAAAAAGGGATATGAGTAAAAGATAAAACCTCCTGCTTATCATGATACAATAATTTGCCATTGAAATTAAGCAAACCTTTTGCAAATAAAAACTGCCGGTCTTTGCCGGCAACTTTTGTTTCAATTTGTTTCAATTTTAATTATTTGGATTAGAAAGCGAGAAGGACCGTTCACTATATGCTTTTACGGGAATTCCATTTTGTTTGGCAGGAATCCATTTAGGTCCCTTAGCGATTGCATTTAGAGCAAATTTTGCCAAGTCTGAACCCTGCATTGTTATCGCTTCTGCATTTGTTACATTTCCATCCTTATCTACTATAAATCTGACCACACATCTACCATATTTATCGTCTTTTATTGCATTTGCTAATTCCTTTAATTCTATGCTCGCTGTATATCGAGCCCATCCAGGCTCTCCGTCGGGAAAGGATGCTTCAATTTCGGGTCGTGTAAAAACTGAATCTTCTTTTACATTTGCATTGGACTGTTTTTTAAGACTATCATCAGACGGGCTTATTATATCAAATGGCTTATAAAGCCTTTCATCTACGGGTTGATTCACTTCAATTTTGTCAAAGCTAAAATCACCCACAGTAGATTCTATTTTTTGAGGAAACATTACACCATTTACTTCTTTATAGTCACTAAAAATAGTAACAATTTCCACAGTATCGCCGTCAGTTTCGATCATACGATTAATTTGAGTAACAAGATGAGTTTGCGAGTCGATATAGAAGTTGGTAGTGTTTCCTGCAGCATCTGTAAGAAGGATTTTGTCTGCCTCTTTTCCATTACTAACTTCTTTTCCTTTAAATGCCGCATGATATCCTTTAGCAGCGTAGTTAAATAAGGGACCCACAATATCCAGCTGATTTTGCATTGTTTTAAGCTGATCTTTAGGAATTTCTTGTGTCTTAATATCCATGCCTTTTCTCCGGATCCATCCTTTATTGGGAGTAATGATCGTAAAACCCAAAGCATCTTTTCCTAAATCAATTCGACTAAGCTTTCCTTGGACTTTGGTAATTGTTATACTTCTATAATTTACTCCATTCCCCATTCCCCCTTCAAGGTAAATTGATTTTATTGCGTTTAATTTTTCTTTCCCTCCACTTGCCTGAACATATTGATTTATTATTTCGTCAGCAGATTGTGCGTTAACAAATATAATCGTCAAAACAAATACTACGAAGAGGATAATATTTTTCATTTTCTTTCAGAATTGTTTAGCTTAATCAAATCATGATATAAAGAAAACTAATTTTTAAAAAAGACGCATTAGATAGTTATATCTAAACTAATAAATATCGACTTAAAATAAAATATTATTTTTGATTCGATGGATTATAAAGTTTTTCATCAACAGGAATGTTCACTTCAATTTTATCAAAGCTCATGGAGCCGCTGCCCATTCCGATACCTTCGGTTACTATTGTGTGAGGAAACATTACACCACCCACTTCTTTATAATCACTCAGGTCCGTAATGACTTCTGTTACGCCTCCCGCCCCGACCCGTGTCGCATTACCCATTTGCCTGATTTGTATAAGGAGATTGGTTTTGGTGTCAATATAATAAGTAATATCTTTCCCTGCAGCATTGGTGAGCTGAATTTTGTAAGCTTCTTTTCCACTAACAGTATCTTTTCCTTTCAATGCGGCCTGGTATCCTTTAGCTGCATAATTAACCAGCGGGCCCGCAATGTCGAGTTGATCCTGCATTGTTTTAAGCTGGGCCCCGGGTATCTCTTCGGGTTTATCAGAGCGCATTGGGATGTAGCGCCATCCTTTGTCGGGCGTGATGATTGTATAACCCGAATTGCCCCCAAATTCGAAATCAACCCGGTTAAGTTTTCCGTCAACTTTGGTAACTTTCACCTGTACTTCGTTACCCATCATTTGCCGGGTGCCCTCAAAATAAACTGAATGAACTGAATCCAGCTTTTCCTTACCACCCCTGGCTATAATATATTGATTGATTATCTCATCCAGCGATTGTGCATTGGCAAACTGTGCAAATACCAATGCCAGGATAAACACTACAAAAAGAACAATATTTTTCATTTTTTTACCTATTTAATTCTGCAAGATAAGTCAATAATTAAGCCATTATTTTTTTTCGTCTTATCATTTAATAATACATTTAAGGCAGTCAAAGTTGTGACGATTCTTTTGATCAAATGTTTAATAATCAGTAAATGAATTTCATCGTAAAGGGCAACATTGTTGATGTATTTTCCAAAAGTATTTTTCCCGGGGAAGTGATGGTTGAGAATGGGAAAATAAAATGTATTAACCGCATCAGCGATCAGGCCGACCAGCAAGCCAACTTCATAATGCCAGGGTTTATAGACGCACATGTGCATATTGAAAGTTCCATGCTTGTACCGGCAGAATTTGCAAAATTAGCCGTGGTGCATGGAACGGTCGCAACAGTAAGCGATCCTCATGAAATCGCTAATGTATGCGGAATGGAAGGAGTTGAGTTTATGATAGAAAACGGGAAACAGGTTCCATTCAAATTTTATTTCGGAGCGCCCAGTTGCGTACCGGCAACAATTTTTGAAACCGCAGGCGCCGCCCTGAATGCTGAAGCTGTTGATACACTTCTGGCAAAAGACGAAATACACTACCTGAGTGAAATGATGAATTTTCCCGGCGTATTGAATCATGATGATGAGGTAATGAAGAAAATCAATTCGGCAAAAAAATATAATAAGCCCGTTGATGGCCATGCCCCCGGTTTAAGAGGCAAAGAGGCTATGAAATACATAGAGGCAGGTATCAGTACCGACCATGAATGTTTCACCAAAGAAGAAGCGCTCGATAAATTACAATATGGAATGAAAATTCTCATCCGTGAAGGAAGCGCGGCTAAAAATTTCGAAGCATTAATTGAACTCCTCCACGATCATGCTGATGATATCATGTTTTGCAGTGATGATAAGCATCCCGACAGCCTTGTAAGAGGGTATATTAATGAACTTTGCCAGAGAGCGGTTGCAAAAGGAATTGACGTATTCAATGTATTGAAGGCTGCCTGTTTAAACCCGGTGAAGCATTATAAAATGAATGTTGGATTGCTGAGAACTGGCGACGATGCTGATTTTATCGTAGTGAAAGATCTTGTGAATTTCCAGGTTATGGCCACTTATATAAACGGCCTGTTGGTTGCGGAGAACGGTGTTTCAAAAATTTCTTCACCGGAATCAAGGCTGATAAATAATTTCAATTGTTATAAAAAAGAAGTTTCCGGCTTTGGTTTTAAAAGAAAAAATAGTGACACTGAATTAACCATCATTGAAGCGCTGGACGGGCAACTTATAACGAAAAAGTTTTATTTTAATCCAAAAATTTACAATGGATTTTATGTAAGTGATATACAGAATGATATCTTAAAAATGGTGGTAATAAACCGTTATAAAGATGCGCCTGTTTCAATCGGATTTATAAAGAATTTTGGATTGAGAAAGGGAGCCATTGCCTCATCCGTGGCACACGACAGCCATAATATTATTGCAGTAGGTGCAGATGATCAAAGCCTTTGCAGGGCCGTGAACATTATCATTGAAAATGAAGGAGGAATCAGTTGCGCAGATGCAGCTATACCTTCTTTTGATAAAGTTTTGCCTCTGCCAATAGCAGGGCTCATGAGCAATGATGATGGGTATAAGGTTGCTGAGATGTACTCGAAGCTTGACAAAGCTGCCAAAGATATTGGTTCAAAATTATCAGCGCCATTCATGACATTATCTTTTATGGCATTGCTGGTTATTCCGCATGTTAAGCTGAGTGATTTAGGATTGTTTGACGGTGATGATTTTGAGTTTGTTAAATAAAAGTACCCGGCTTCAATGCTTACATTCTGCAGAGCTTTTTGTATTTTGTATTTGTTATATTGTAAAATCATTAAGGTTTTTTAAAGTTTAAATTAGCATAAAAAAATAAAGGTTGCGTGTTTGGGGGTATCATCAATTCATATTCTAAGTGTACCTGTTTGATATGTTGTATATTGTAAAACCATTAAGGGGTTTTACAAAGGTTTATATTGGGAACAAAATTAAAATAAGCCCTCCTGGTTTCAAAGAATACGAAAGAATTATAAAGCCACCCCAATGGATGATTCAAGATTTATCGATGGTATTTTTAATTACTGCGACAGGTGGTGCGAAAGATGCTATTTTACAAGCCGGTGCCGTGTTTTTGACCAGGTAGGTGAGTTAACCCCTGAAGAACTGGATATCAATAACAAAAAATTCTGGGATAGTATTTCTAAAAATTTTATAGACGCAAAACAAATGCTTATGGAAGCTGCCGAAAAGCATGGAATTGATATTGAAAAATTAACGAAAACTGAATTTAAAGAATTTGAAAATAAACGGGAACAGTCAAGAAAGATTGTAAAAGAATCAGAGCTTGGCAATCTTACAAAAAATTATATAACTCTCGCGAATAAATGGCTGAAAAATAATGAGCACATTCGCGAGATTCAAAAAGATGTTTTGCAACAAATGGACCTGGGCATTCAATCGGATGAACAAACACTTTCTTATGTCCAAACCATAAAGGATTGCCTGGAAATTGTGCAATGGTATTTGTTTATGATTGGCGTAAAATTTAACAGGGCGTTATCCGGCAAACTGGAAGATGACGGATGGGAAGAGGCCAATGGTTTTCAAAAAGATTCTGATGGTTCGGCTAAAGTGGCCCTTATATCAACACAACGAACTTTTGATGCGTGGCTGAAACTTTATGAATTATTACCTAACCAGGAAGAAAACCTGGTACCTATCCTGGGCCTTCTGCAAAAAATTTTGAAAAAAGGAGAAGAAGATTTTCCCAGTGCAAAAAATTTCATCCGGCCTGGCTTTGATGAAGCGCTGCCGGCCAGTTGAAAGTTGAAGGTTGAAAGTTCAAAGCCCAAACCTTCAAACCTTGACCTTGAACCTTGAACTTTCAACTTGATACTTTCAACTTGATTCATATATTTGTCTAATATAAAATTCATCCATGTCAGTATTAGTAAATAAAAACTCAAAAATCATTGTACAGGGTTTTACAGGAACAGAAGGAACATTCCATGCAACACAAATGATAGAATATGGAACCAATGTAGTTGGTGGTGTTACACCAAATAAAGGCGGAACCACGCACCTGGAAAGGCCGGTTTTCAATACAGTTGAAGAGGCCGTTAAAAAAACCGGTGCTGATGTAAGTATCATTTTTGTACCACCTGCATTTGCCGCAGATGCAATAATGGAAGCCGCGGAAGCAGGAGTGGGATTGATTGTTTGTATCACAGAAGGCATACCCGTACAGGATATGGTTAAAGTGCGAAATTATTTACTGGATACAAAAGCAAGGCTGATCGGGCCCAACTGCCCCGGAGTAATTACCGCCGATGAATGTAAAGTTGGCATCATGCCCGGATTTATTTTCAAAAAAGGGAAAATAGGAATCGTGTCAAAATCGGGAACACTTACTTATGAAGCAGCCGACCAGGTTGCTAAAGCAGGTCTTGGTATTTCAACTGCAATAGGCATTGGTGGCGATCCGATTATTGGAACTACAACAAAAGAAGCAGTGGAGCTTTTTATGAATGATAAACAAACGGACGGCATTGTAATGATCGGTGAAATCGGCGGGAGTATGGAAGCTGATGCTGCAAAATGGATAAAAGAACATGGGCACAAGCCCGTAGTTGGATTTATTGCCGGCCAAACTGCTCCTGCAGGTCGTCGTATGGGGCATGCAGGCGCAATTGTTGGTGGAGCTGAAGATACCGCAGCGGCCAAAATGAAAATACTTGAGGAATGCGGTGTACATGTAGTGGATAGCCCTGCCGATATTGGTAAGACAATGGCAGACGTGATGAGAAGGTTTTAATTAGCACAATAGAAGTAACTAATTGAATTTTTGTTCACTAATTACACGAATTAAGCGAATTAGATGAATTTTATTCTCACGTTTCCTCATTTTCAAATTTTCACTTTATAACACGATCCGATAGCTATCGGATTTTAATCACGAATTGCGCGAGGTACACATTGGCTAATTGGCTAATTTTCACATTTTCATATTAATTAATCTTTCCACAAGAACGGGAACAATACAATCGCCAATACAACAACTAAAATATCCAAAGCGATTAGTAAAAGTGAAATTTGCAGCAAAGCTCCTTCGCGGAATACTTCCCCAAAAGCAGATTTTGAAAGCCTTATTAATAGCAACAATTGTGGTATAATTACCGGAAATCCCAGTATGGCCATTATTGCTGCATTTTGTTGCGCCTTTGCAGCAATAGCTGCCATTAAAGTAAATACAAGACTTAAGCTCACACCGCCAAGGGAGGCTATCGCCATGAATTGAAAATAATTGCTTACGGGGTTTCCCAGTAGAATTCTAAATAATAAGAGACTTACAAAAACCATTAACAGCATAATAAGCGTACTGTAAATAAGCTTGGCGATTATAAAATTTACCGGGCTTGTTATTGAAAAAAAATACAGCATCCTGCCCTTGCTTTCCTGTAAAAAGCTTTTGGCTACGGCGTTCACACACACAAACAATTGTATCATCCAGAAAATGCCATTATACACAGTACTTTCCGGCTGGCCCATGGCAAGATATAACACAAAAATGGTGGATGCTACATATAACAGCATCCCAAAAAAAGTATGCTGTTGCCTGAGCTCAAGCAAAAAATCTTTTTTCAATAAAGTAAAAATCTTTGACATA
>JBDTZL010000379.1:0-21077 GCA_040005125.1 Ginsengibacter sp. | reverse complement strand
TGTAATCTGTGGTATTCTTCATTGTTACCAATTCGTGCTAATTCGCGTAATTCGTGGCAACAAAAATCCAGCTATCTTTGCGCACTTCATTCAAAAAATTAACCGGTGAGTAGTATGCCGGTATTTAATATTAATTCATTCTGCAAATAAGCAGTTATAAATTGTTCAAAGAGTATGGCATTACGTGCAGGGATCGTGGGATTACCCAATGTAGGAAAATCAACTTTGTTTAATGCAGTAAGCAACAGCGCAAAAGCGCAGGCAAGCAATTACCGGTTCTGCACTATTGAGCCAAACGTTGGCCTCGTTAATGTTCCTGATGAACGATTGGAAAAACTGGCGCAGCTTGTAAAACCAGACAGGATAGTTCCTACACAAATTGAAATTGTAGACATTGCCGGGCTAGTAAAGGGTGCCAGCAAAGGTGAAGGATTGGGAAATAAATTTCTTGCCAACATACGTGAAGTGGATGCGATCATTCATGTAATACGTTGTTTTGAAGATGAAAATATTTTAAGAGATGAGGGGCCCATTAATCCAATCAGTGATAAAGAGATTATTGAAACAGAATTGCAGCTAAAGGACCTGGACAGCGTGGAAAGAAAATTATCCCGCACAGAAAAAATGCTGAAAACAGGAGATATAAAAGTTAAACTGGAATACGAAGTGCTGGTTAAATGCAAAGCTCACCTGGAGAAAGGAAGAAATATTCTTTCGCTCAATTTAAGTAAAGAAGAAAAAGTGGCCATAGCCGAAAGCTTTTTATTAACTGATAAGCCCGTATTATATGTGGCTAATGTAGATGAAGCTTCCATGCATACCGGAAATAAATATTCCGATAAACTGGTAGAAGCGGCAATGGCAGAAAAAACGCAGGTAATTATTATGACGAATGCCATAGAAGCGCAAATAGCTGAGTTTGAAAATCCCGAGGATAAACAAATGTTTATGGAAGAGTATAAAATGGAAGAGCCCGCTTTGGACCGGTTAATTCATTCTGCATATAAACTCCTGGACCTTTTAACCTATTTCACTGCAGGCGTACAGGAAGTACGGGCCTGGACCATTCACCATGGCTGGAAAGCGCCACAGGCTGCCAGTGTTATTCATACTGATTTTGAAAAAGGATTTATTAAAGCCGAAGTAATTTCTTACCATGATTTTTTGCAATATAAATCAGAAGCAGCATGTCGTGAAAACGGGAAGTTAAGAATTGAAGGAAAAGAATATGTGGTGCAGGACGGAGATGTAATGCATTTCAGGTTTAATGTATAACGTAATTAATTTTATCATTTTTTTTCTCCGGTGGGAACAATAAAAAGCGGTATTGAACTATGATGCAAAACTTTCTCTGCAATACTACTTCCCATTAATATTTTATCCAGCCCGGTGCGCCTATGGCTTCCCATTACAATTACATCCACATTCTTTTCTGCTGCCACTTCTAAAATGCTGTTTCCAAAATCACCGTCTTTTACAATTGTTTCAATAGTTTCATCTCCCAAATGTTCTTTTGATTTATCCAGGTATTCCTGTGCTGTTTTCTTTAAAAATTCATCTGTAATAACTGTTTCAATTACGTCTGCATTATTAAAGTTGTCAAACCCCATTATTGGTAAATAGTTGAGTGAGCTATAAGAGGAAGCATCGGATATTACATGTAATAAAATCACCTTTGCATTCATGTCCTTTGCCAATGAATAACCGACTTCTGCAATTTTTTGAGCTAAAGGATCATAATCCAGCGCAATTAGTATTTTTTTCATAATTCGTTGTCTAAATTAAAAAATGAAATTTTTCTTTACTTCAATAAAGCTTTTGCTTTGATAATAACGTTTCCCCGGAGAACTATATTTTAACGTGCCGGTAGTTTTGATTAAGAACTATAAAATCTTCCAGGCTTCCGGTTCATTTAAATTAAAATAATTATTGTGGCAATAACACATGATCAATCACATAATACACGCCGTTTACAGCGTGATTGTCTAAAGAAGTTGCAGTAGCGGATGTACCGCTAAATGGCGCCCCACCGGGTGGGAATGTACCCAGGCCGGTGAATTTTAAATCCGTTACAAATGGACCGGTAAAAGTTGCATTAACCATAATACCGGGATGTGGGGCAAATGAACTATTTACCAGTGTTGTTACAAAAAATGGAGTTGCTGACGCTGCCGGAAAGTTTACGGAAAACACCCGGACATTTGGTTCAAATGCACCTGTAGAAGGATTTGGCGTTGCAAGAAGATGATATGCAATAAGGCCTCTCACAAGAGCAGTCGAAACATTATTGGTACTTAAAAAAACAGGCCCCGCAGCAACGGCGCCGTTTGCGGTCGCAAATGCAGTGGCCGTATCAGTACCTGTGTAAGGTGTGGGTCGGGTTGACAAATAGCCCTGGAAAACAAGACCAAAGATCAATGTTTGAAACGCTGCGTCATTAGGTGCCAGCACGGTCATATTTGTCACTGCATAATTTAAGAGTGAATCAAACCTGTTTAAACCAGTCTGCCCGCTATCCGCTCTTGCTATGGCAGCTTTAAAGTAGTTAAGTTGTGTATTAGTATCCAGTGCAGCTTTTAATACCAATGCCGGGGGGCTCACTATTGCCGCCACCAAATGAATTACCCCATTTTTAAATTTCAGATCAGGAGAAATAACGGGGATATTATTATCCCAGAAACCACCGGTAGATCTTACGGAAGGAAAAGTTGACATATTCAATGGCACAGTTGTACCGGGCAGCACTCCTATTGTAAGATAAGAAGGCAGTTGAATATTTGGAAAAGCTGTTGGTATATCAGCTGAAGTATATTGTTGACCCGGAATGATATGATATTGGACAATGGCGCCAACAGATGTTATAGGAAGTGCGCCGATAACCCCAACGGATGTGATACCTGATACCCTGAATGCGTCATTATTCGGCAAAAACACAGTAAACAATTTTGTACTGTCGCTCAAAGCAGACAATACCCCTACTCTTGTAGCGGCTGCTTTGAAAAAACTATAGCTGGTATCGTTGGTAATTGCGGTCCCAATAGATATTGAGCTGGCATTCGCAGGTGAATAAATTATCGGCGTTGGGTCGGGCAGGTCTTTATTACACGAAGTAATAAAAGCAGCAGCGACAACAGGTAATAACACTTTTAAAATCTTTGTATTTTGAAGAGTATTTAATTTCATACTTTTTCTTTAAAAATGATAAATTTAATTTGGTTAAAAAATATTATAACCAATACTCACATAATAAATACCGCCAACTGTAGCATTTCCAAATCCATCACGGTAATACTGATTCAAAAGATTGGTAGCGCCGAGTTTTAATAAAACCTTTTGCTTCGGGAATTTATAACTTATTTGTCCGTCTACAGTTTGGTAAGCAGGCACAAGCCCTGTGGCAAAATCTCCTTCATAATTTACATCATCCTGCCAGCGCCAGGTAAAATTAAAGCCGAAGCGTTTTTGAAATCCGAAACCGCTATTACTAACGTTGGCGCCTACCCGATATTTGGGTGCATTGAAACCGGAGACAAATCCGGTGGGAACATCTGTGATATTATCTGAAGTAACATTTGCTCCAATTACAAAATTGGCAGGAAGCGCATAGCTGAAACTTATTCCAAAGCCGTAAGTTTTTACTTTATCTTTCACATTTGTTGGAACAGAATAGGTGGTGCTTGAATCAGGATTATTAAGGTTGGCATTTACAGTTGCAGGATTTGTAAAAACACTTTTGTTCCCATTTACAGATTGTGCAACAAGGATACGTGCAATAAAATCATTATAGACTCCATAATATCCATACAGGTCAATTAATAACCTTTTATGTAACAACAGGCCTTTATAACCGGCTTCATAAGAATTCACCGTTTCTGCCTTAAATTTATCAAAGGGTTGAACCTGGGGGTTACCGGCAAATAAATTAGCATTTATAGTATATACAGGATTGCTGTTGAAATGATAATAATCTTTAAAACTCTGCAGGCCCCCGATAAGTGCAGTACCACCAGCTACTCTTAAATTAATATATTGCTGTTGGGTAGATCCGAAACGATACGCCTGCTGATAAGACAACCGGATGTTATTATCTTCAGCAACTTTTATCACCGCAGAAAAACGGGGAGTGAATCTTCCGTCAAAATTTTCATTTTTATCATAACGTGCGGAAGCGATTAATTTCAGCCTGTCGTTGAAAAGACGTTTGGTAGCCTGTATGTATGCCCCCACCTCATTGATCCCTATTTTACCTGTTGAATCAGCAAACAAAGTTCCTTCAGAATTCAAAACATATCTTTTATAATTTACTCCTATTAATATGTCAGCAACTTGTGATGTATAGGGCGATAGATCATATTGTCCTTCTATATTGTAGAGATTTGTTTTGTCAACAAATAGACCACCCCCTTTCGATATTGGGATGCCTCTTACTTTATCATATATCTGCCTGAATTCATCTGAGCCCGCATCGGGCCTTCCCTGGTCGGCTACAGATCTTGCGGCATTATGTGCTGCAATATCTGTAAGGCCGGCTAATTTTGCACCTAAGAAAGCAAGTGAATATTGATAATACCAGCCTGTTGTGCCTCCGCTGGGTTTCCATGCTTCGTTAAATAATCTTGCTGTAACCGTAGCATTGTAAGAATCTCCCGCATTTTCCTGTGTGGTATAAGCCCTCACAAACCAATTGGTATGAACCAGTTCAACTTTATATTGGCCAACCTTTAAATTCAACAATGAATACCTGTCACTGCCGGTGTAGACAGTATTTCCTGTACCCCAATAGCCTTCCGCATTGAGTGACAGTTTGCTGGTAAGTTTATAGCTCACTTCGCCTGAAAGTTTTGCATTAACTGTATTTGGATTCACAATATCTTTCTCCTCGTAACCCGTACGTGACACGGGAATCGATGCAGGTAACGCATTAACATAAGGCGCATAAAAAGGTGCAGCCTGGGCAAGAGGGTTCAATACCTTTGCACGTATATCAGTAGTGGTTTCATCTCCATAAACATTAACACCATCATAGTTGGGATCGGTAGTGCGGGTGCCATTTTTAATAGCACCTGTAGTACCAACACGATTGTAATCACGGTAATCATCACCAACCCAGTCTCTGGCCTGTATCAATTCGGCGCCTATTTTAAATGCAAATTTTTCACTTACTTTTTTGGCCCATCTTAATGACCAGTTATAATACGGAGATGGTGAACGATCTCTCCCATCCACATGCATAACACCTGTTTTAACCTGGAAAGAAAGCCCCTGGTATTTGAACGGATCTTTACTGTTTATGAGAATCGCGCCATTTTGACCTCCGGGCCCATATAAGGCAGAAGAAGCCCCAGGCAACAGTTCTATGCTTTCAACATCCAGCTCGGTGAGGCCAATAACACTTCCCACAGCAAAATTCAACCCGGGCGCCTGGTTATCCATTCCATCAACAATTTGATTAACCCTGAGGTTACCACTTCCATTAAAGCCCCGGGTACTGGGTGTTGAAAAAGTAAGGGAAGATGTTACCACATCCACACCTTTCAATTTTCCAATCATATCATAGTAAGAAATTGCAGCAGAATTACGAATATTGGCAGAACTGATTCTTTCAATGGTAACAGGTGATTCCAGGATCCTTGAAGGAGTACGTGTTGCTGCTACTACAACCTCCTGGCCTAATGAGCTTACGGGGAGCAGTGCAACATTTACAAACTCAGATGAATTCTTTACAGTAACTTCCTGCAATTGGTAACCTATTGAAGAAATAACAAGTGTGAGCGGAGCCGGTTGATTGGTTGTTAATTTGAAACCTCCTTTGTCATCAGTATAAGTACCTGCGCCGGTTCCTTTAATTGTTACAGAAACTGCCGGAATAATATCACCGGTTGCGCTGTTCTTTACCGACCCGTTTATCGCATTATTTTGAGCAAAAGCAACTATTGAAAAAATATTTGCTGCGATCAAAAAAATATAAAACTTGAAACTACTTAACATGTCGATCGTTTTGGTTTTAAATAGATAGCAAAATAAGCATTGTTATGTTGGTATAAAAAAATATTTTTACAAACAAATAGCCCTTTGGTTTAGTATTTTATATTCACAAAAGTTATATACGTATGAGCAATTTTTTTTTACCCGGACAAACTGGTTTCTATAGAGGAAAAGTAAGAGATGTTTATACAATTGAAGATCGTTTCCTGGTAATGGTTGCAAGTAACCGTATTTCGGCATTTGATGTTGTTTTACCCGCCCCCATTCCGTACAAAGGACAGGTACTAAACCAGGTGGCTGCTTACATGCTTACTGCAACGAAAGATATTTGTGAAAACTGGCTCATAGATACACCCGCTCCCAATGTATCGGTTGGTATGAAATGCGATCCTTTTAAAGTAGAAATGGTAGTAAGGGGGAACCTTACAGGCCATGCGTGGCGCACGTATTCATCCGGCAAGAAAGTTCTATGTGGAGTTGAAATGCCCGCAGGCCTGTATGAAAATGATTATTTTCCGGAACCGATAATCACTCCTTCAACAAAAGCAGATGAAGGCCATGATGAAGACATAAGCAGGGAAGAAATTATAAAGAGAGAAATAGCTTCCAAAAATGATTATGAAATACTGGAACATTATGCTCTACAACTTTTTTCAAAAGGGAAAGAATTTGCTGCTAAAAGAGGATTGATACTGGTAGATACAAAATACGAATTCGGGAAATTGGGCGATAAGATTATTTTGATTGATGAAATACATACTCCTGACAGTTCAAGATATTTCTATGCCGATGGTTTTGAGGAAAGACAATCGACGGGAAAAAAGCAAAAGCAACTTAGCAAGGAATTTGTAAGGGAATGGCTTATTGAAAATGATTTCATGGGTAAGGAAGGGCAGCAGGTTCCCGCAATGAGCGCGGAATGGATTGCAACTATCCGTGACCGTTATATTGAATTATATGAAAAACTTATTGGGGGAAAATTTGATCCGCAGGATCTCAGTGATGAAGAAACACAACAACGGATCTTGCAAAGCCTTCAGAAATTAAAGAGTGTATAAAAAAAAAAGAAATAAGGAATAAAAAATAAGGAATAAGAAAGTTGAAGCAATTTTATTCTGACCTCCCGTTTTTCATTTTGAATAGCATGCCTTTTCTACGTGAACCTATGTTTCTATGATCCTATCTGGTGAGTTAAAAGAAAGAATTGAACTTAACAATTGTGGATGGGTTTTTTAATGCAATAGTAAACGAATTATCTAAAATTGCTCATAAAACTTTACGGGGTATTCTATTATTTATTTCTTAATTCTAACTTTCAGCTACCTGTGTAAGTGAGTTTTATAACAATCGTCACAAAAAAGAAAAAATTTTGGTTACCAGCGATAGTTTTTCATGGCAACCCAGTTGTGTCACTCACTTGTACTGTTTGTTCTTTGGGCATCATTATTTCCTGGCCCCTGATTCATATTTGTCAAAGTACCGAAACCGCTCCTGCGAATAAGCCCTCAAACTATGGCCTGGACGAATCATATAATTTGTAGCTCGTAAGATATTATGCCAATTTAAAAAGCCGCTCAACGAGTGTGGCTCTTTAAAATTATACCACTTCTCAGGCTTGCTTTATAACCTGTATACTCATCACCAACTTTACAGTATCGCTTGCCACAAGGCCACCACCTTCAGTAATGGCAGACCATTTTAGTCCATATTCCTGGCGGTCGATTTTACCTGTTATGTCAAAACCCGCTTTAGTCTGGCCATATAAATCTTTCGTTGTTCCTCCATATTCTACATCCAATTCCACGGGTTTTGTAACATCCTTTATCGTAAGATTTCCTGTTACCGTATATTCATCTTCATCTTTTTCAATACTGGTAGATACGAAAGTTAGTTTTGGATATTTTTCGGCATTAAAAAAATCATCAGATTTTAAATGACCGTCCCGTTGTTCATTATTGGTATCAACGCTTGCCGTGTCAGCAGAGAACCGGATCACCGCGTCAGAAAAATCGTCTTTTTCAGATTCAACAGTGCCTTCAAATTTTTTGAAGGAACCAGTGACTGTTGAAATTACAAGATGCTTGATTTTGAAATGTATTTCCGAATGTGCCGGATCAATTAACCATTTTGCCATAAAAATTATTTTAGAGTGTTTAATTTGTAAAAATAAGGGTATTGGTATATTTTTGGGCATAGTTCCCAACATGTACAATACTATACTTTTGGTAACTTTTGAACCCGGCAAAGGATTCCGGCATGAAAAAAAATATTAAAAATATTTCTGCGGCAGCTAAAGAATGTCCATTCAGGCAAACACTTGATACACTCGATGGCAAATGGAAGTTTGCTATAATTTATGAGCTTTTTAAAAAAAATACTTACCGGTTTAAAGAGTTGGAACGGCAGGTTGAGGGTATTACACCCCGTATGTTGATCAAAGAATTAAAATCATTGGAAAAAAGTGATATTATCAGCCGCAAACAATATCCCGCCGTGCCGCCAAAAGTTGAATATTCATTAACAGAACACGGTATTACATTAGAACCTATTATTAAAGTGATGAATGAGTGGGGAATAAAGCATCTTGAAAGAAAAAAGAAGAAATAGGAGACTCAATTTTGTATGCTCAAAGTATATATTGGCTGCTCAGGATTTCATTATAAAGAATGGAAAAATGTTTTTTACCCTGCCGGGTTAGCCCGGTCAAAATGGTTCGGCTTTTATTGCGAGCATTTCAACACACTGGAATTAAATGTAACTTTTTACAGGTTCCCCACTGAAAAATCCTTAGAAAAATGGTACAGCAGCAGCCCTGAAGAATTTATGTTTTCTGTAAAAGTTCCACGGGCTATTACGCATTACAAAAAATTTACAGATTGCGAAAAGATGCTGGAAGGTTTTTATGGCAGTATACGGCAAGGCCTTAAGCAAAAGCTTGGTTGCGTGTTATTTCAGCTACCGCCGCAGTTAATGTATTCTGAAGAATTGTTGGAAAAAATTATTATAAGCTTAGACCCATCTTACAAAAATGTAGTTGAGTTTCGTCATGAAAGCTGGTGGAATAAGGTTGTTCTTAACACATTAAAAAAGCACGACATTATCTTCAGCGGAATTACCTACCCCAGGCTACCCGATGATGTTGTAAAAACAACTAAAACCTTATACTACCGGCTACATGGTGTTCCTGTTTTATATAAATCCGCTTATTCTGAAAATTTCCTGGAAGAATTAGCAAAAAAAATAAACCACCAAAATTCAAAAGAAGCCTGGATCTATTTTAATAATACCTGGGGAACTGCCGCTATTGAAAATGCAAAGTTTTTACAAAACCTCACAGGTCTCAAAACCTGTAAGGTATTTTAAAACCCGTGAGATATTTTAAGATTTTAGCTTCTTCATTCTGTCTCTCGATTTATTAAATACCATTACACCATTCTTTACTCCTTTGCGCAATTGTTTCTTTTCCTCTATGGGCAAATTATGAGTTGCCTGGCATTCGGCCGAGCAACAACGATTAAATTTTTCAGCACAGGAGGCACATTGTATAAAAAGCAGGTGGCAACCTTCATTGGCACAGTTGGTATGTGAATCACAGGGACTGCCGCATTGATGGCAACGGCTTATTACTTCGTCCCCAACCATCTCCCCCAGCCTCCCGTCGAATACAAAATTTTTGCCTTTGAATTTGTTGGGCAAATGCTGCTCTTTCACTTTATTAGCGTAGTGAATAATTCCACCTTCGAGATGAAAAACGTTTTTAAAGCCATTGTGCAGCATCCACGCACTCGCTTTTTCACAACGGATGCCGCCGGTACAATACATGATAATATTTTTATCCTTACCTTCTTCAAGCATACTAACGGCCATGGGTAGTTGCTCTCTGAATGTATCTGAAGGTATTTCAATGGCGTTTTCAAAATGACCCACCTCATATTCATAATGATTGCGCATATCCACGACAATAGTTTCGGGATCTGACGCAAGTTTATTGAATGAATCCGCGTCTACATATTTGCCTTTTTTACTCATATTGAACTGCGGGTCGGTTATGCCA
Source organism: Ginsengibacter sp. (assembly GCA_040005125.1). Lineage (GTDB taxonomy): Bacteria > Bacteroidota > Bacteroidia > Chitinophagales > Chitinophagaceae > Ginsengibacter. The sequence continues at coordinate 11,038 of JBDTZL010000379.1, read as the reverse complement.
TCAGCAACAATTTTGTTTCTTACTTTAATCTTTAAAACCCAAAAACTTTTTCCATCATCGTCAACAGCAGCATTAAGCCGTACATCATTTAAAAAATCGATTGAATGAAGATATTCCTTGAAATTTTCCAGGTTTGTTACCGGCACACTTACCTGGGCATTAATCCCTTCATGAGCCACATAAATGCGCCCATACGTTTTCAGTACATTAAGATTCCTGTAAAGCTCATCCCGAAAAGACCGGGGATCTTCAATAAAAGCATACCTGTAAAACGATAAAGTTACGCGTGCCTCATCTTCAAGATATAAACGTTCTTTCAACTCCTTTTGTGAAACACGGTTGTGTAATACTGCCACGAATAAATTTTGGCGCAAAGATAACAAAACGGGTACGACTTTTGTAAACGGTGCAGCCTACAATCATTTACAAAAAAGTTAACCGGTACCCAAAAAAACATTTATGAAAAAACCAGCAATCTTTATAGCATCACTTTTTTTATTGTTTACGGCAAAAGGGCAACAGGCGCATTTCGGGCTTAAAGGCGGAGTAAATGTGGCCCAGCTGCATTTCAATGATGATGTGCTTTCATCTGATAGTAAAGCAGGCGTAAATCTTGGGGTATTTGCTCATATACATGCATCAAAAACATGGGCCTTGCAACCGGAGCTTTTATATTCACTGGAAGGTGCACAAAAGGTTGGAAATGCGGGGACAAATTACAATTTGAATTATCTGAATGTTCCAGTATTGCTGCTGTACATGTTCAGCAATGGTTTCCGGCTTGAAGGCGGCCCGCAGATTGGATTCCTCTTAAGTGCCAAAACAAAATCGGGCAGTGTGACAGTTGATAACAATGGGTTTAAATCAACAGCTTTTTCTATTCCCCTGGGCGCAGGCTATCTCACTTCTTCAGGTTTTGGCTTTGATGCAAGATATGTCTTCGGCCTTAGCAATATAAACAATTCAGAAAATGGGCCAACCATTCAAAGCAATGTTTTTCAACTGGGGATTTTTTACCGGTTAAGTGATACGAAAATGCATTCACATCATAAATAGTTATTTGTAATATACCTTATTTCATGTACCATTTTAGTTTCCGGGATTATTCACCAAACACCGGCAGCATTTTTTATTGGTTTTCATTATACGATTTACATAACTTACATCCGGTAAAATTTCCTGAAACATATGGCAGCGGTAGATAAAATCTCAAAAAAATCTATATTCACAAAATTAAGCTCATTACAGAAGCTTTTGATTTGTTTTGCGATTGCGGTAGTTGTTTACATCTTCGAACAAATAGGAAACCTCGGAATTCTTACGCATGTGATGATTGGTTGGGACACTTTTTGCCTGTGCATGATTGTGGTGTGCTGGATCACATTTTCGGTTACCACATCACAACAAATAAGAGAAATTGCAAAGGCCCAGGATCCCAGCAGGATTATTATTTTCGCTATTGTTTTGATTTCAACATTTGCCAGTTTTCTTGCTGTAGTATTACTCATCGTTGCAAAAAAAGAGTTTAAAAGCCAGGAAGCTCTTCATCTTATTGTGGCAATCGCAGGCATGATTCTTTCGTGGCTTTTAATTCATACAATTTTTACATTACGCTATGCACATATTTTTTATGACAATGACAAGAAGAATCCGGCAATCCATGCAGGCGGATTGGATTTTCCGGATGACAAAAAACCCGACTATCTTGATTTTGCCTATTTTTCATTTGTTCTTGGAATGACTTTCCAGGTTTCGGATGTACAGGTAACTTCAAAGCGGTTGAGAAGACTCGTCCTGCTGCATGGCATTTTAGCATTTGGATACAATACAATTATGATCGCACTTACCATAAACTTAATTGCCGGATTTGGAAATTAGCTAATTAGCACATTAGCAAATTAAAAGATGGCTCTTACCGATGCCCTTCCTGTATTAACAACAGGGGTATTACCTGGTTTTCTTCCTTCATACTGAAGATTAACTTCGATGTTTCCTGCAAGCCTTTTTGTAAGTTCTATATTCCACAAATAATTTTTGCCAGGTAAAAGCCCATCCAGTAAAACGTAGCCTGTTGTGCTGTTTGGATCACCTCCGGTGCCGCTATTAAAGCTTATATTGTTGAAAGAAAATCTTCCGTTCAATGTTCCGTTGGAAAGTACATTATACCTCACCTCAGCAGCTATCGCATTATTAATTGTCTTCTCCATAAAGTCAATTTTATTTTGGCGCACATCGTAGGTATAAATAAGGCTTACGCGCAGGTTACTTTTATAAATATAGCTTACTGAAGGCTCTGATGAAACTTCATTTATATGATAGTTCCTGTTGGCAAATGAAGGCGTGCTCAGTTGATTCAACACAAATTTATTGGTGAAAGATGTGGCGATAGAGCGATTAAGGTTCCACCTTCCTTTTAATGTAAGGTCTCGTAGCTTATTACTTTCAAACCCATAATTCAAAAGTGATTTACTGGTGTTGAGGCGGTGCGTAATATCAATGCCCCACTTGACACTTTTACGGTTAAAATAAAGTGTATTTGATAAAAAAGAAGTAAGGGTGATCAAAGTGGTATCTATTAATTTTTTACTAAATGGATTAAACTCAAATGAGCCATTGCCTGCAATGTCCTTCTTATTTATTTGCAAAGCAGAGTTTGTGCTGAACCTGGCCAGGAACCTGGCTGTCTTATTTTTTACTGAAGGATTTATAATTGCCGAAGGATTCAAATCAATACTATAGTTGAACTGCAGGTAATTTGCTTTTACATATTCGTTCGTTGGTGTAAAAACCCTGATCCAGTTTTTTTGATCCTGGTAAACCGCCACTTCAAATTCGTTAAGCTGTGCAATGCCATCATTGTTATAATCTATCCATGTATAAAAGCCCTGCCCCGCAGGTACCTGTACATAAGTGTATGCTCTTTTTTGTTCCTGCCCCGAACCCACCTCATATAAAAAACTTCCTGCAACAAGACCTTTCCATTCATGAATAGCATACTCTACCCGTCCCAAAAGGCTTTCGTCGCTTTTTTGATTGGTTATTCCTGCATTGATAACGTTGAGTTTCCGGTAGGTCACATTTAATTTGAACTGGTGGTTCGTATTCTTTAAAAATTCTGTGAACAGGCTTACATTCTGGCTTTTGTCGCCTGTGATTAAATCTTTTTGAAACGGAATTTTATCGGTTCTTGTGAAATAAGTGATGCCCCACCTGTTCAGTTTTTTTTCAGATGATTTTAAATAAAGCTGCCACAGGTTAAATGCAAAGCTCTCCGGCATTAAGGTGTCGTACTGTTTGTTTAACTGCTTGTCATTTTCTGCAGAAAAGCCGCCGCCGAGTGTAATATTTTTCAGTGCGGGGAATAACCTGGATACATCAATCGAGGGCCTTATGTAAGAACCATTTTGTATGTTACTGTTGATGTTGGTTATATAAAACTTATCAGAAACTTTCCATCCCTTCACGATCATTTCATGCTCAATTGAATTGCGGATCCCGCTGAAAGTATCACTGCGGGTATAACTCGTTAACTGGTACTTCACATAATTATTTTTAGTATCGCTCAACTGGAGCGAACCCGTTATTAGATTCTCTGTTGCGTCCGGGGCATCGAAAGGCAGGCTCCAGTCGCGGTTAAACTCTACATTCCGCAATCTTTCAATTGGCTTAAACCTGTTCTGGACGTATTCATAAACAACACCACTTTGTAGGGTAAGGCCTTCTTTAAGATTGCGCAGGACCTTTTGCTGATTGGTATATTCCACTTTTGCAGCAACGCCTTCGTCATTATTTTTATCTTTTGAGGAGAAGGTGTTTACATCATAATTGCTCAATGCCACTTCAGCTTTTATATATGATTTATCCTTGATAAGATATTGTGCCGCTACAGTTATGAGTTGTTGCTTTTTCGGAGTAATGAGTAATATTACCGGTTCCCATTCACCCTGGGGAATGCCATTCACAGGTTGTACCCACATGTACACCTGCCCGTTTGTATTACCTGTTACCGGTGTGTAATTTCCTTTTCCCAACCCGACATCCGTAAAAGAAAGATTAAACAAAGTGACATTTTTATTGACGGAATATATATACACAGAATCATGTACGCCGTTAAACAAGGTGTCAATTCTTTTGTAAAGGATTTTACTTACAGAGAATGTATCAGGAACCGCATTTGAGTACCTGGCGCTGTCAATATTATTTCCTATCTGCGAAAGAAACTGCTTTTGTACCGGATCAAGCGTTTGATTGATCGGTGAATTTTTGGCATCCACATTAGAATAGGCGCCAATACTAATCTTCAGTCGTTTATTAATATTTATTTCATCGCTCGCATAAATAAGTGAGTTGAGAAAGTTCCTGTCAGAATATTCAAACTCTACCTGTATCCTGCTATCTTTTGTAATCAGGCGTTTAGACGTAAACGTTATCTCAGCCGTATTGTAGTCAATTATATAATCCTGGTCCTCCCCTCTTACGAGCAATTGCCCGTCAATAAATACCTTTTCTGTTGCGGCGAGCACTACCAGGTACAATTCATTATTAGCCCCTGTGAGGCGGTATGGGCCCTGGTTCCCTTCAAGCGCAGTAATTACATTGCGGGTAAATTTTCCTTTGGCAATAGCGCCACTTATCAAAAAAGAATTGGCTATGTTTTTACCGATCCTGTTGTCTGTTGTAAATGAAGCCCCCTGTAATTGTTTATAGAAATTAAGAAAATAATTCTGGCTTTGCCTGATGTCAATGTCCCCAAAACTTGCCTGCCATCCATTTTTTTTTATCTGCATAAATATCCTGTCAAAATCACTGATATTCTGAGTATTCCCCTGCGGCTGGATGGGAATATTATTGTCACTTATTGCGGCTGTAAGTTCCAGGCTATCTCCAATGTATCCATTGATCTGGAGATTTAAAGTGGAATTTACCACTGCATCCTGGCTGTTGCCTACCGAAATGCCACGGCCGATACTTCCGTTATAATTGATCTTCCCAAAATCTATAACCTTATTATTCTGCGCCAGGATATTTTTGTAAACAAAGGGTTTTTCATGCGTGAAATTAAACCGTACGCTATCGTAATTAAAATGTCTTCTTATTGTATTTAGCTTAAAAGGAAACACACGATAAGTAATAAAAACACTGTCGGGTAATGATTTGGATTTCCAGGTTATAAACGCATTTATATAATCAGTAGTAAAAGATTCATTAGAAAGATCCTTGATGGTTACTGTGTTTGGTATAATGCTGCTGCTGTCGAAGTGAACAGGATTTATTTTAGTGGAAATATATTTTCTTCTAAGGTTAGAGGGATAGGCAGGATTTATTTGGGAAAAGCCATCACTACAAAGCAGTATTACAATAAAGACAAAATATATTCTTGCGGAATTCAATCAGTTCGGACTTTAGAATCATTAAAATTAGTATTTATGGCTGGAAGTTGATTGTTTTGTCACCGGCTGGTATTCCGCCCCGAGATTGAGGAAATGTACAAATTTTAATCAGCAGTAATTAAATACTATTGCCCGGCTCTGAACACTTCTACCACGACTGCTATGCCGTACTACTGGAAGGGAGGATGTTGAACAGGAACCTGTGACTTGGGTCTTTGCAATATGACTAACTTTTTTATCAATAAGATTATTCCTTTTTCAGTTTGTATGTGTCGTGATAAGGGACTGGGCCGTTATTGCTTCTTGTCATAATGACAGAGTCTTCAAAAATTGAAATTTTAAACTTCCCCTGAAGAATATAGCTCCAGTCAAAGTCTGCCGTATAAACACATGCATTCTGAAATGAAATCGTGTCCTGGCTTATAATAAAAACCCCATTGCATATATCAGGGTAATGGATATATTGGCTTTGTCCTTCAAAATTATTTGATGAAAATTTCAGGGTGACATTCGAGGTTTCATTAACAACAGATCTTTGAAAAGTTCCCTGGTAGGTACCATGAGGGATAGTAACCGGTACACTATTTTTTTTGCAGGAAATCATAAGAACCATAATCATCGCCAGGACCAAAGATAAGTATCGCATAAATAAATTTTGAAGATATGACATTCGTTTTTGGCACTCCGTTGCATAAAAAGATAAAAAAATAAGGTTAGAATATTTATAATAATATAAACGGGCAGATTTTCATTGAGCCATACATTTTATCTGCCAACATTACAAGACCGCAATCCAGGTACAGGAAGGCAATAATTATTCCCAAGGGGCATTGCTTTGTCATGGGAGACAATCGCGATGCAAGTTTTGGTGACAGCAGGTTCAATAGAACTATTACGATCGGAAATATAGCCGGTAAGGTAACAGAAATAATTAGTTTTCGGGACAAATCAGGAAAAGGTACAGCCCTAAAATATTACACTCTGAGAATTAAACCATATCTGCCAAATGGGCTGCTACAGGTTTACCCCGCCGTGTGTAATTGTCCACTTATACTATTTGCTAAAAATTGCCTGTCGTTGTAACTGCGTTTAGCCTTACCTGTTATTAGCTCCATTCAGTAAAAATTAATTTCATTTTCAATAGGTGGACAGTGTACTTCATTTATTGGGTAGCTTTCGGCGCCTTGACCAAAGTTGTATCTGTAACCAATAATGGAACTACATATCCCCCTGTATCTATCCTGGTTTTAGGAAAGGCTTTCTTTAACATGGCCCAATCATTTTTATTTACCCCCGTCTGATACAGATAAATTGATTGCAAGCTCTTTAACTTTTGCAGTTGCAAAACACCCTGGCTGGTGACCCTGGTACCTACAAGGCTTATCGATTGGAGCTTATCCAAATTTTTAAGTAACACCAAACCCTTATCTGTGATCTTTGTGTTATTCAATTGTAGTTCAATGAGATTTTTACATTCCTTTATTACAGAGAAAGCACTGTCGCTGATACCCGTGTTGTTTAGTTTTAACCATACCAGTTGCTTTTTTACCGCAAGTAATAAAGCTATATCCTTGTCGGTGATGTGCATGGCCGAAACAAAATTGGCCATGAGGTAATTGGAGTTTTGGGAAACAGGAATTATTATGGCACCCTTATCTGTCAGAGACTGCAATGTCTTTTCATCAGCCTTTTCAACAGGATCCGCGGGAATATTTGGTAACGCCTTTTTTTCCTGGATATGATCGCTCTGTAATTCGAGCAAATAAGGTTTGATAATTTCGGGCTGCTTCATATCTTTTACTTTTTTATTAAAATCAGCTCCCTGGTCAACCCACCAATGTATCAAAGCGATTTCTCTTTCGTTTAGCTGGGGTTTTTGTTTTGGCGGCATATGATCGTCATCTTCTCTTGGCAACAACAATCGTTTCATCAGTTTACTTTCCTTTGGGGAATCATTGATAATAACACCATCCTTCCCTCCTTTGAGTATCCATTGAGGAGCATCAAGGCGTAACTTACTTTTTTGTTTTTTTTCACCATGACAACTGTAGCATCTTGTTTGTAGCATCGGCTGAACTATATCAGCATATACATTTGCTTCCTGGATGTTGGGTATCTTTTTTTGAATTATGATTAAAGAATCAGGCGAAGCCGACCATCCTTCCGTAAGATAATCCGGGCCATGTGTCAATGAACCGCCGAGGTGCCCCGTGATAAATATTAGCAAGAGTAAAGCAACTGATAAAATTTTCTGCGAGGTATCAAATTGCCCGTAATTTATTTTTGCGTAAAGAAGGATTGAAACTGCCGCTACACCTATACCCATCCACATGTGCCATCCCACGCGGTCTTCATCATAATCGCCATTTTGTGATAATAGATACCCGGTTATACAGGAAAGAATTGCTGCAATCACGCCGCATAATATGACCACTTTAATTACCTGCCGCGAAATGTGGTATTTTTCTTTAGAAGAAAGCCATTGCAACAGCAAACCGATCAATAAAAAACCAATAGGCAGATGTACCAGCACTACATGAAAACGGCCTATGAAGTCTGTGATGGTCAGTAACATATTCTATTGTGAGTTTTCGATTCAGTAGTCATTTGTCAATAAGTCATTTGTAATTTGTGAGTAGTTTGCAGTTAGTAATAAAAGTGACCAGTGACTTATTGACCATTGACTTATTGACCTTACATGGAATATCGTTTACGAAGAAGATTCATCATGTAAACATTTATTCCCCATTGATCGGCCAGCGGTTGCCTGGTGTAAGGCATTGTAGGCATGTAATCAGCGGGGCCAAATTCTGTGAGTATTGTTAAGCGTTCACCTGCTTTCTTTTTGCGGCTTACTATTTCATCCCACCATGCAAGATGGGCTTTTACTGCTGCTTCCCATTCAGGTGCTCTTGGGTCATTTACCTGTGGCCCCTCAGGGTGGCCTATCCGTGCATGAATATGGTCAGTCCTTTCTATTGCAAGAGCCAAAGTTTCCGGCTGATCCTGCAGCAATGATTCACTTACATTACACCAATGCGATACATCAAATGTTATTCGCAGTTCCGGGATTTTCTGAAGGTATTGTTTTGCTACCGGCGCCGCGAATAAAATACGGGAGCGGTGTGTCTCGTGATAAATAGGAATGGCCGTTTTCTTATTAAGCTGAATAGTATGATCCATAAAAGTCTTGCTCTCATCATAACTAAAAAAATCCTTGCCCGAGTGACAATTGATATATAAAGGCCTTTGAATAGTATTCATAGCGGCAGCTTCTGTCATTTGTTTAAATAACTGCAGGTTCTCCGTATAAATACTTTGGTTTCCCGCACATAAAAAACCAACCTCGAGGCTATATTTTTTTAGTGCCGTAAACAATTCATCCTGTCCTGCTTTTTCCATTGGCCACCATATCTCTATTCCATCATATCCTGCTTTTTTCACCTTATCACAATAGGCATCCATGCTACCTTCAAAGCCCCAGTTAGTAGCTAATAGCTTTAATTCAAAATTTTTACTCATACTTTTTTTTGATGGATTTATTTCTGCCAGTGTAGTAATCGATGATAACAATAACAGGGCGGTTGCTGATGAGGTTGTTTCGATAAATTTTCTCCTGTTTTGTTTCATGTAAAAGTTGAGCGATTAAAATTTCATGCAATAATCTCCTCTATCACACTCCCTGAAACGTCTGTTAATCTATAAGGCCTGCCCTGGAACTGGTAAATAAATTTTTCATGGTCAAATCCAAGCTGGTTAAGTATCGTAGCTTGTACATCGGCAGGTGTTACTGCACCACTAATTGGATAATAACCAATTTCATCTGTTTCACCATGAGTATATCCTTTTTTAATGCCACCACCTGCCATCCAAATTGTAAACGCACTCACATGATGGTCTCTTCCCTTAAAAGGATTTGGTTTTCCTTCCCTGTTTTCCATCATAGGTGTTCTTCCAAACTCCCCTCCCCATACCACCAATGTTTCCTCCAGCAAGCCTCTTTGTTTTAAATCTAAAATTAATGCAGTAATTGATTTATCCACTTCACGACATTTATTGATAAAGCCAACATCAATAGCAAGGCTGGCGTCTGTACCATGACTATCCCAACCCCAATCAAATAACTGTACAAACCTAACACCTTTCTCAATTAATTTTCGGGCTAATAAAATATTATTGGCAAAGCTGGCTTTATTGGGTTGCGTGCCGTACATCTCGTGTATGTAATCAGGCTCATCATTAATGTTCATTACTTCAGGCACTGAGATCTGCATTTTATAAGCCATCTCGTATTGCGCGATCCTTGATAATATTTCCGGGTCCTTAAACTCCTTGTACTCCTGTGCATTCACTTCATTTATAGCATCGATAGAAGCTTTGCGCAAATCCCTGTCCATCCCCTTTGGATCTTTTATAAATAATACCGGATCTCCTTCGCTTCTGCATTGTACACCCTGGTAAACGGATGGCAGAAAGCCGCTGCCCCATACACTCTTACCTGCGTCAGGAAATTTACCACCGGAAGTTAACACCACAAAACCTGGCAGGTTTTGGTTTTCAGTACCCAGGCCATAGGTTGTCCACGCGCCAAGACTGGGGCGTCCCAAACGTGGCGACCCCGTTTGCACCAGTAATTGTGCGGGAGCATGATTAAACTGATCGGTGGTGCACGCTTTTAAGAAAGTAATTTCATCAACTATTGTTGACAAATGCGGCATATTTTCACTTACCCATGCACCACTATTGCCGTGCTGTGCAAAAGCAGCCTGCGGGCCTAACATTTTTGGTACCCCGCGTATAAAAGCAAACCTCTTTCCCTCGAGCAACGATTTGGGACAATCCTGCCCGTCCAGCTTCATAAGGTCTGGTTTATAATCAAATAATTCCAATTGAGACGGAGCCCCGGCCATGTGCAAATAAATTACACTTTTTGCTTTACCCGGAAACATGGGCAGCTTGGGCTCCAATGGATGTGCGGGATCAAAGACAATATTGTTATTGGTTGGAGATGAACCCAGGCCACAACCTGCCAGCATGGAACCTAATGCAAGTGCCCCAAACCCCATAGCGCTTTCTTTTATAAAATGACGACGGCTATAAAAATGCAAAGCCTTTTTATTTGCCTCATTTACCAACCGCTGAAGATGTAATTCTTTTTGTGTCATAATTTCTTTTACACGAATTGCACGAATTATGCGAATTACACTAATGACTGTAAAGTCTTTTTAATTCGTGTAAGTCCTGTCTCAAATTCGTATTATAGTTTTTAATTTTTTTAGAACCCATTAAAAGCTTTTTTTTATATGAATTGCACGAATTATACGAATTACGCTAATGACTGCAACGTTTTTTAATTCGTGTAATTCGTGCCTCAAATTCGTGTTATTGTTTTTAATTTTTCCTTATCATTTTTTTCCACCTATTATCCCGCAGGTTTTCTCTTCATCTTTTGAGAACCCATTAAAAGCTTTTTGTTACACGAATTGTATGAATTATTCGAATTACATTAATGACTGCAAAGTTTTTTAATTCTGTAATTCGTGCCTCAAATTCGTGTTGTAGTTTTCTAATTTTTCGTTATCAATTCATCAAGATTCAATATCGCATTCGCTACTACTACCATCGCTGCTGTTTCCGGATTATTATGT
>JBDTZL010000076.1:0-6280 GCA_040005125.1 Ginsengibacter sp. | reverse complement strand
CGCCGGTTACAATACCATCCAGGTACCGGTAATCTGCAGAAGGTGTTAAAAAACTACCGGTGAGTCTGTTTCCATTCTGGTCAAAGACTGCCACAGCTTTGCGGACTGTACCATTTGGCCGTGTAATGCTAACATCCCACTTGCCTGAAATATTATTTTTCGCATCGCCCTGGCTGGCGCTAAACCGATCCCTCCTGTTTGCGAATGCATAAAGTGGCCAGTATTGGGTATTGCCTGCGGTGCCCTTTATATAAGTTCCGCTCATATCGCCATTGGGGTGCCATAGCACCCTGAAAGATGATTCAAAGGCAGGCAATGCAAAGAACGTAGAGTCTCCTGCTGTTTTCACGTCTGTTATCTTAATCCTTTCCGTTGCATTAATAACATACAAAACTGTTCTCCCGGGTTCCTGTTTCCGCTCAAGCTGAAACACGATTTGCTTACCATCCTTTCGTTCCAGTTCAACCCGCCAGTTATTATACAATTGTTTCTTAACCTGCGCTTCAGAAAATAAAACCGTGAACAGGTAAATAAATAATAAAATTTTTTTCTTCATGCCAATGATATCTATCGCACAAGTTCGGATAAAAAATATTTAATGATTTGTGAAAAAAGATAATTAATAAAAATTAAAATGTGCTTTTTGTGGAATGAAAGGATTGATTGAATGAAATTATAGTTAGTATTCACTGGCACAAGGCTCTGCGGAAAGCAGGCTGCATGATTACAACAAAGCAGCCGCTATTTGGGAACAATACGGGAAGGAGCAATAGGTTTGGTACCGGCATTTACAATATATTTGGTTAAGTGCTTTTAATCTTTGATAGATATTTTTTACCATTTTAGAATGAAAAACATTATTTCATTTTTTTACTGCCTGTGTTTTTAATGCAGCATACAGTTGCGTTATCACAACGCTCAAACATTCCTTTTGATATACAAATCCCGTTGTGTACGATAACGACGATCACCGGGATACGCACACTGATGAATCGGCAGGCAGAAGTAGGGACGGGTCGCGACCTGTCCCTGTTCCTTCATCATTTTAGGACAGGTTACGACCTGTCCCTACAACGAATCGCCAAAACAGCAAATCATGCCTTGAACACATGATGTCAGGAAATACGAATTATCTCGTGAATTATCGTATCCTCTTAATCTGTTTACCTTGCGTTCTTTCACGTTTTTAATTGCTATTGCAGATGCGTATTTACAAGATCCGCGTATTGCTGACAGGGTGATTGTAAGCGGCATTTTTTGAATACAGGATCTCACTTATAGTGCCGACCTTGATGCAGACCTGGCAACTGATGGAAATACTACAATAGCTACGGAAGATTTTTGGCGTGGCATCGAAAACCCGGCAGCGTGGCATAAGAAATGAACTTTATTTTATCCTTACTGCACGAAAACCCGCGGCCACCTGGCTCCCTGATGACAATGCCTACACTAAATTAAGTATAGGAGGAGAATTCTTAATGTTGGAAATTGAGTTTAAAATTTATAAAAAATGAAAAAACAACTATCAATTTTAACCATGTCATTTCTTTTCTTTTCGCTAACCATTCTTGCGCAGGATGCTAACAAGGTTACCACGAAAAAATTTAAAGTAGGTTTGGGTTTGGATGCAGCTTTACCGGTTGGCTCTTTAAGCCAGGTCTACTCTGTAGGGGGCGGATTATCTTTGAGATTTTTGTATAAAATAACTCCGCAATTCGGCGCTACATTCACTACAGGATTTATTGCATTTATACCCAAAGATGTAAATCATATAAATGACAATTCAAAGGCGACTTTAAACATTCCTTTCAAGTTAGGAGGCCGGTATATGTTTACAGATAAATTTTACGGAATTATGGAAGTGGGCATTACACATAGTATCACATATTTCAAGGATACTAATGGTGATCTCGCTCACGTTTCAGGAAATTCATTTACTTATGCCCCGGGAATAGGTCTTCTCCTGGGCGGTTTTGATGTGAGCCTCCGGTATGAAGGATATTCGCATGCGGGATTTATGGGGTTAAGACTGGGATTTTTCTTTTAAAGCATTTCGTTAAGCGGGCATGTTCTTTTGAAGATTTGCGCGGTTCATCCGCAAGCCAATAAATCATATCATGATGGCGGGTCTTTATAAGTACCGATGAACAATAGTGCTATTTTTTAAATGGATAAAAAAATATCTAAAAGTAAAAACCTTTTTGGGTATGACATGAATGAAGTAAGGACACCAGCCTGGGTGGGTATCTTAAATTCACCCTGCTGGTTCTTGTAAAATATTGCTGAAAGGAATTTATTAATAGGGACCGTTTAAGCAGGTATGCGTATTACGATGGCCATGGTATCTAAAAGATTCCGGTAACATTAATTATTATGATTAAGAAATAATGGATGGAGATACCAACCATGAAAAGAAGAATTGATTTTTATTCAATATTTTACTGTAACGTTCCTTCTTCCAGGTCAAGCCTGTTTTCTATAAGCTTTATAATTTCGTCATCATAATCATCTTTCTTTCTGAACGCATGTAATCTTTTACTTTCTTTTTCTGTAACATTCATCGTTATCTCTTTGTAATGCCCTATCAGCGTAGCGGCATTTTTTATGGGCGCTATCTCCTTCATTGGATTGCTGAAGCAGATCTCCTTTATACTTTAAAAATTCGTATTTATGTTTAAGCGGCATGTTTTTATCTATATCATCTTTATAGGTAGTGAAACCACTGATATTGCTCAATTTAGGTCTGATTAGCTGCAATGTGGGTTAAGATTATATGAGTAATTTAATGTTATGAAAGTATCTGTGCATATGCTTTTACTTGGCTTATGTTTCAGTATTCCTGTTCCGGATATTTTTTCACAGGACAAACAAATAGACTCGTTAAATGCGGTACTCAAGGCGCCTAAAGACGATACTACAAAAGCGCCAAACTCGTCGGGGTAATGGGTTTCAACAATTTCTCCTTTATCATTAACATTATAGGCTTTTGCAAGATGCGAAAATGAGTTTTCAAAAAAAGGAAGCATCTCAGGATGACTTTTTGTGTATGCATCAAAGTCAAATAATGAATCAAGTATGGGGAGGCCTGGCGCGGTGAAAGTCATGCTCAGCGGTTTGACAATATTTTGCATTAGTAATTGATAAAACGGGATGCCTGAAGCTTTTTCAATGACCTGTCCTAATTTCCCATAGCGATAACCACTGTATTGAAAATATCTTCCCGGCTCAATTTCCGACGTGTGCGTAAGTAAGTTTTTAACTGTTATATTTCGACCACCGAGATCCAGGCCGAATTTTGATTTTGGAGTTTGCAGATCTAATTTTCCCTGCTCAACCAATTGCATGATCAATGTGGAGGTAAAAGTTTTGGTGATCGATGCAATTCTGAAACAAGTGTTTGTTGTTACTTTTTGATGCCGTGACAAATCAGAATAACCAAACCCGTCTTCAAAAATAACAGCGCCTTCCTGCATCACAGCCACCGCCATGCCGGGAATTTTCAATGCAGTTCTTATAGAATCCGGTCCGGAGGTGAATTCCATAATATTAATTTTCTTTTGAGCGTTTAAAGAAATACAAATAAGCAAAAAGATTGTGGGCAGGAATTGCCTGATCATGCAAAAGGTTTTAAACCAATTTTAGATAAAAAGAAGATAAAAAAAATTGTTGCTTTCTATTCTGCATTATTCACAAGAACGTTTTCCGTATGGAGGTGTTGTGTTTAGTTGTTATTATTAACTCAAATATTAGAAAGCGACACAGTCTTTTTATTGTTAAGTTCTAAAAGTAGCCAACCGGAGCCACGAACTTTCTACATATTGGTTTCCCGGGATTCAATTTTAATATTAATTATCTTTGGAAAATGTTATTGAGCTTATATTGCAACTAATTATAATTTTAGGTTAGCCCTTATGAAAAACCGGTTCACACTTGCTGCTATCATCCTGATTCTCTTTTTCAGCTGTAAGAAAACTACTTCCGATAGCTCAGTTCCTTTAGCAGAATATACATTAGGCACCGGTGGAAATTGTACGGGAGCGGTTGTGTCGGGAAGGTTCGTGGCAGACACGCCTCTTACTGTTGCCAATACAATAACTATAACCGTTGATGTTACTGTTGCCGGCCCTTATTGGATCACTACTAATACAGTAAATGGAATATCATTTAGTCAAATAAGCACTTTTACATCAATAGGGCCTCAAACTGCGGTGCTCACAGGAACGGGGACACCCGTTGCGGTGGACTCAGTCAATTTTACACTAAAACCATTAAGCGGACCTGGCGACAGCTGTACATTTTCTGTAGCAACGATAAAAGGCATACCGCCGCATTATTACCTTACCTGCCAGCTTAACGGGGTATTTCAAAATTTTGTAGATAGCGCAGGCTTCACTAATAGTGACATTCCCGGCAACTCAGGAGTACCGGGCCTTGATATCAGCGGTCTTGATACAGTCATTAATTCGAACAAAAAAATTGAATTTGGCGTTGGCGGAGTTGGAAGTATTGGACAAGGCATCTATACAGACACAAGTTCTACCAAAGCATATTTTAGTTACATAGATAGCCTTGGGCAAAGCTGGTCGGTAAATAGTTCCAGCCAGCCGTCATTTACTATTGCTGTTACAAATATAAGCGCCAGCTATGCGCAGGGTACTTTTAGCGGAACCATCAAAGATCAACAAGGTACCGGCATCGATAGTATAACGGTCACCAACGGGTTATTTAGTGTACCTGTGAAATAAAAAATATATCAGCGCTGTTGCATAAACAATTTGCTTTGTAAATATGTGATGAATTGCTACGCCGGCAATCAATGTTTTTTCTTTTTAAAATTCCAGGCTAAGCCGATAGTTTCTTTTTTATAAATATCTTCCCATTACGAATCAAACTATTTTTTGTCCCGGTAACATATGTGTATGAAAAAAAGATCTTCCTTCCTTGCATTATTAATTTCAATATCGCTGCTTTCCAATGCCCAGCAGGAAAAAGTGATATATAAAGAAAGCCTGCAGGATTTTCCAAATCCTGAAAGAGGTTTTTATATCCCGATAGAAGTATCTGCTTCCAGGTTTAAACCATTGACTACAGCTAAATTGATGGCATACAAACAACCGGTAAAGGTAAGGGGAGCGACTTATACCATTAATACAACACTGGTGTTCCGGTATTATGTTCTGGACACATTTACAGATAAGCCTTTACCTGTTTCCTTCCTGGAAAATATTCAAAAAGATATGGATGCTCTGCGGGAAGCAGGAATGAAAATGATCCCCAGGTTTGCCTATACAAACACTACAAAAACCGGTGATTGCAAAGATGGGGCGATTTGCCCGCCTTATGGCGACGCATCAACAGGCATTGTATTTAATCATATCCAGCAATTGAAGCCTTTGCTTCAAAAAAATGCAGATATCATAGCCGCTTTGCAAATGGGCTTTATTGGTATCTGGGGTGAAAATTATTACACTGATTATTTCGGCGATGCGTCTGCTAACGGTACCGGTGTAATCGCAGATAGCAGCTGGCAACTCCGGAGCGAGGTATTAAAAGCATTACTGGATGCGCTTCCCAAAGACAGGATGATACAGGTACGTACGCCACAGATCAAGCAACGGTTTGTGTACGGGCCGAAGGCTTTGGTGACATCGGCGCCACTTAAAGAACCTGCCTCGTTCGATCAATCGGATGTTTCAAGAATAGGATTTCACAACGATTGCTTTTTATCCGGCCCGGATGATTATGGCACTTATTATGATTATGGAAATTCTTCTTCGTCGCGCAAACCGGCTAATGAAGAATTAAGGAATTATACAGAAGCCGACAGCCGCTATGTGGCTGTGGGTGGAGAAACATGCGATGATGTATTCAGCCCGCAAAACGATTGCGCACCTGCAGGCCATGCTGAAGAGGAAATGAAGGCTTTGCATTTTAGCTTTCTTAACGCGGCATATAATAACAAGGTGAACAACGATTGGGATTCGCTGGGTTGTATGGAAAGCATCAAACAAAAATTAGGGTACAGGTTTGTGTTAGTAAGTGGCAGCTATCCTTCACATGTGAAAAAGGATAAAAAATTGCATATAGAAATTGAACTGCATAATATCGGGTACGCATCTCCTTTTAACCCACGGTCTGCACAACTGGTATTGAGAAATACCAAAACTATGAAGGTTTATACCTTGAACTTTCTTGGTAATATTCAAAAATGGTTTCCGGGCAAAATAAACCTTGAACAAACTTTTGTATTACCTTCTGAAATAAGTGCCGGCAGTTATGA
>JBDTZL010000134.1:0-1903 GCA_040005125.1 Ginsengibacter sp. | reverse complement strand
AACATAGAACTTTCCGGGGAAAATGTTTAGTGATTGTTCGGCCAAAAGGCAAGGGAGGAAAAATAGTATTGAAAGCAAAAGTGGAGGGGTTAGCCAATGAACAGCTGGTTATACAAGCCAATTAACAGATTATGCCGTGTTTCAATAATTAATTTAAAAACAAGAAGCAATGATACCAAACATATAAAAATACTTATTTAATATAATTAGATCAGTGAATAAAAGGGAAATAAATTTTTCAGGTGATTTCTAATTAATTTTTATGCAGACAAAATTAATTTCAACGCTAAATAAACTACAATTACAAAATGAATCTATTACAGAGCGACTATAAATATTCTTATATGAAATTGTCATTTTTGTTCTCTCTTTTACTAGTTAGTACTGCCCTTTCAGTTTTTTCTCAAAAGCTAACGGTGCAATCACCTAACCAAAAAATTGGTATTGCGCTTTTCTGTACCCAAAATACCGATATAGGTGAATGGTTTCTCAAAACATCTTACAAAGACAGTGGAAAAACATCTGATGCAATTCCCCGCATCGATCTTGGCCTTTCCCGAAGCGATCAGGATTTTTCAAAAGATTTAAAATTTCTTAAAGCATCCGGGCCTCTTTTGATTAATGAACAATACACTGCTGTGCATGGCAAAAGATCTGTTTGCACTAATACAGCAAATGAAGTAGTTGTTTCTTTTGAAAACCCGTCCAAAGCAAAATTAAATATTATCATCAGGGCATATAACGATGGCATCGCCTTCCGCTATGAATTTCCCGAAAAAGAAGAAAGGTTTGTTATAAAAGATGAATTGACGGCTTATACAATTCCTAAAGAAACTACGCGGTGGATGGAGAAATGGAATGCTGCCAATGAAGGCTTGTATACAGCAATGAGTGATGATAAAATAGTGCACCAGGAGTGGTCGTATCCTGCGCTTTTTAATACAAGCGATAAAGCCTGCTGGTTTTTGTTGCATGAAGCAGATGTAAACGAAACTTATTGTGGCACTAAGTTGAGTGATGCAATTGATACCACCAAATACAAACTTACTTTTCCCAACCCGAAAGATGGAAGAGGATTGGGAGAATCGCAACCAACAATAACACTTCCATGGAAATCACCCTGGCGGGTGATTATCATGGGGAGCCTTGCAAATATTGTAGCATCTACTTTAGTTGACGATGTTTCTTCTCCCTCCGTTATAAAAAATACAAGCTGGATAAAACCCGGCATTGCATCGTGGAATTACTGGTCCAGCAATCATGGAACAAAAGATTATAAAATAGTGTGTGAGTTTGCAGACCTGGCAGCACGCATGAACTGGCCCTACACCTTATTGGATTGGGAGTGGGACTCTATGGGTAATGGTGGCACAATGGAAGATGCAGTTAAATATATTCTGTCTAAAGGCGTAAAGCCATTGCTATGGTATAATTCCGGCGGACCACATAACTGGGTTAGTTCAACTCCAAGGGACCGGATGCTTACTCATGAAAACCGTGTGGCAGAATTTACAAAGTTGAAGAAATTGGGCATCGTAGGTATTAAGGTTGATTTTTTCGAAAGTGAGAAGCAGGATATGATTAAGTATTACCTCGACATTTTAAAAGATGCAGCAGATTTTCAAATGATGGTTTATTTCCATGGTTGTATTGTACCGAGAGGATGGTCAAGAACCTATCCAAACCTGGTGACACTGGAAGCCGTAAGAGGGGCAGAATGGTATAATAACGGGCCTGATTTTACTATGGCTGCTCCCGGCCATAATACGATACTGCCTTTTACCAGGAATGTTGTAGGGCCGATGGATTACACGCCGGTAACTTTTACCAATTCGCAATACCCACACGTCACTTCCTATGGGCATGAATTAGCGCTAAGCGTTTTATTTGAATCAGGCATACA
>JBDTZL010000380.1:0-21268 GCA_040005125.1 Ginsengibacter sp. | reverse complement strand
CGACAGGAGATGTAAACTTCTTCACATAAATTTTTCAGCAGGTCGGCCAAATAGTATTGTTGTTCTCTTCCATGCCATACAATCATTCCTTTATCATAACCCATTCTTTCACTTTTACCGCCAGCCAGTACTAATCCATTTAACAGGGGTGTTGCCTGTTGCATTTTCTTTTTAAAAAACTCAATGATCTTACCTGTTTCATTCAATTTATAAACAGGCAATTGGCTCCATGATGGCAGCACTTCTTTTATAAAATCAAATACTTCCATTTCATTACCCCCGAGTAAGATCAATTCAACGTTAGTTAACTGAGATATCCTTTTTTTAAGAGATGCCTTTTTACTTTCATCAATCACCACAACCTGTGATTTTGCTTCAAAATGATTCCCATTCACCAGGATCATATCAGTATCATTAAATACCTGCCTGTACTGAAACTTGCTAAATGCCTTTGTAAAATTGAATTGATGATAATGAAGATGGTTGGTATATTCTGCAATGGCTCCATTCTCAAGATGCTGTGGAAGGATCACCTCTTCATTTTCATGACTGTGCTTTGCATCAGCATAGGCACATTTATATTGAGGCGATAAAGCTTTGATAATATCAGCTGCCAAAGACCTGGTAACACTACATTGAGCGCCAACTATCGCCCATTCATTACGGGAATAATATCCGTATGAAGGCCTCGCAATGTCGATGTGCTTTTTATGTCCTTTTGAAATCATTCTTGCCCCCAGTTTTTTCCATCAGTTTTATTTCTTTAATTACAATAGCGTGGCTTAGTGCCTTACACATATCATAGACGGTTAAAGCCGCTACTGATGCACCCACTAATGCTTCCATCTCTACACCGGTTTTTGATGTGATGGTTGCGGTGCAATCAATCACCAATTCATGGCCGTTGATGTGAATGTCAATCTTGCAATTATCCAGTCCCAAAGGATGACACAGGGGAATAAGCTCACCGGTTTTTTTTGCAGCCATGATCCCCGCAATTATTGCCGTTTGAAATACTGACCCTTTCTTTGTCTGAATATCACCATCCATTAATTTATCTGAAACTTCAGCAGGCAGTACCACAATACTTCTTGCCGTTGCTGATCGCTTTGAAACTTTCTTTTCGCTTATATTCACCATTGCTGCTAACCCATGCTCATTTAAATGAGAGAACTCACTCATGTTGTATGTTGTTGATTTGTTACTTTGAAAACTGTTCTTATAAAAGAAGTATTTCTTTGAAAGGCCATATCCTGAATACTTCTCCTTTTGCAAAGTTATTTTGTTCCAATGGAAGTTCCATAAAAGCATCGGTGTCCAATAAATTGGCAAAGTCGCCGGAACCGTTTCCTTCGAAAGGTGTGGCCATTAAATTACCCTTTTTATTTACGTTCAGTTTCACCTGCAAAAAATACTGCAGCGAAGGTGTGAAAGAAACCTCCTGGTCTAATATTGCGTAAGCGAATTGACCGGAAAATAAACCCATACTGGCTTTTAACCACGGTAAAACATACCTGGATAAACACAAAAAAGTAGAAACCGGGTTCCCTGGCAGTGCAAACACCAGCACCCCATTTGGATGAGCGCCGAACCAAAAAGGCTTGCCGGGCCGTTGTTGTACTTTATGAAAAAGTTTATTAACCGATAGTTCCTGCAATGCCTGTGGTATGTAATCAAACTTACCCATTGAGATACCACCGCTTAATATAATGATATCATAGTTCTGCAAACAATCACTGATCTTTTGTTTTGTTATCTCCAGGTCATCGGGAATGTGCAGCATATCGGCGCGCACATTATAGTGCATTAATGCAGACTTCACCATATAACTGCTGGAGCGTCTTACCTGGTATGGCGACGGTGTTTCATCAACTCCGACCAATTCATCTCCTGAAGAAATAACGACAAGCTTCGGCAACTTTTTTACGAGAAGGTTTGTTTTACCAAGTGATGCCGCCATGTTTATCAATACAGGTGTGATCAGCTGGCCCGCAGTTGCAATAATTTCATTTTTTTTCCTGTCTTTTCCCTTTGTATGTACACCTTGCCTCTTATTAACAGCACCCGTTATTGCCGCAATTCCGTTTTGTATCCGGATATCTTCATACCCGATTACAGTATCGGTTGTGGGCGGTAATGCAGCACCGGTCATTATTTCAATGCATTCGTCAGAATTATTTATATCAACGGCGATATCTCCTGCAGCCTGTGTTGCCTTTATATGAAATGACCGGATTTCTTTTTCAAATGAGCCATAATTGATAGCAATACCATCTAAAGTAGCCCTGTTAAATGGGGGGAGGTCCCTGTCTGCAACAAGATCTTCTGCCAATACCCGGCCCAATGAAGCTTCAAATGGAATGCTTTCTGTACCAAAATCTTTTACCGCTGCTAGTATTATTTTTTCTGCTTCTTCGACACGTATCATTTTGTTAGATTTAAAAATCTATCCTCCAATAGTTGCCATAGATTCATGTACTGGATTTTTTTCCTTCCTCAATTGTTCGGCTTCCCAGCCATCCTTAGCCCGGTGACCAAGTGCATTTAATATAACCGTTTTTAATTCATTATCGCTTAAGCCGTCTCTTACTAAATTTTTAATATTCATAACACCGTCATCATACAAACATGTTTTTAATTCTCCTGATGGAGTTATCCTGATCCGGTTACAAGTGCCGCAGAACGATCGCGTGTAAGCTGCAATAATACCAATGCTTCCTTTATGACCAGGTATATGATAATTGTATGAAGTAGAAAAAAGCGGATCTGGAATTTTCTGAATGCCAGGATAATCTTCCTGTATCCTGTTGAGAATCCGGATATGATCCCAAAGCAAGCCGGGATGATGATCTTTGTCCCCGTTAAATGGCATCTCTTCAATAAAACGGACACTTACAGGGAGATGTTTTGTGAGACCAACAAGAGGAATAATATCCTGCGTATTTTTTCCATCCATCACAACCGCATTTAATTTAGTTTCAATATTATGGTATAATAAAGTATCTAAAGTTTTTAACACTTCCGGCAATTCATCACGCCTCGTAATTGAGAAAAAACGTTCCCGGTCCAAGGTATCCAGACTAAGATTTACTGATTTGACCCCAATTTTTTTTAATTCAGGAACGTGTGGAGCGGTGAGTACCCCGTTGGTTGTAATAGTAAGTTGTTGCAGGCCTTCCAACTTTGACAATGCCGTTAAAAACTGCATAAGGTCTTTTCTTACAAATGGTTCTCCACCTGTAATTCTTATTTTTTCAATACCCATATTTATCAGTAGTGAACAAATGTGCAACATCTCCTCATAGGTCATTAATTCCTTCCTGCCGAGCCAGTCTAATCCCTGTTCAGGCATACAATAAAAGCAACGCAGGTTACACTTGTCTGTTACCGCAAGCCTTACATAATTAATTGTTCTGCCGTGATTATCTGTTAACAAGCCAAAATATTTAGTAAAGTGAATTCATGCAAAGTTCCGGTATATATTTCATAAATGAATGATGAATGAAAAACCCGGCCTTGCAAATGGTGATGGCTCTTATTATTTTTGATATTTAATCTTATACGCCCGGCGTTTTAAGATTATTTATTCGGCGTGTTTGCAGAGAATTATTTTTTTCCTCCTGTTCATTATCATTTTTGAAAAATATTTTTTAAAATAAAAAGCCGGCCCGGAAAGTAAACACATTTACTTCTTTGGAAGTCGCAAAGAACAAATTAAGCGCAAGCGTGCTATATGGGATTAAATAAATTCCGCCACCATAACCGGTATGAAATGTATCAGTATTATCCTCTTTAACCCAAACCCTGCCATCTTCAAAAAAGCCATAAATGCCGAAGCCTCCCCGCAAAACATTCCTTCCTATGTGGTATGAAGGAAACAGGGGGCAATTAGCCAAAACTAATAAAAAAAATTTTTTATAACTAATTGGAATTTCTATTTTTTGGATGCTGCCGGTATCTGCTTAATTATTTTAAGGTTTTAATATAGTAAGCACATCTTATTTGTTTTATTAAACCATTGATTAGTATTTAATAAACATCTCTCCATGACTTTTTGCAGTGATTTTTAAATAAATTGTATGGTTCTGCAACCAGGAAAACAACAAATTGTATCCTCCGATTTTAAAACTTTTCCTGTCAATATATTTGGCTTGTGCATAAAAGGAAGTATAATAAAAATGAAAAAATGAAACCGATGTTTTGCTTCATTTAGCAGAGATTCCCAATAGGTTTGGGGTATCAACAACTTTGGTAATTACTATCCCTGGGAAATATCCTTTCTCTTACGAATTGTGCTGGTGTCACGTCACACATAAACTGGCTTATATTCCACAAAGACTCAAAGAACACAAAGCTATTTTCTTAGTGCATTTTGAGTCTTTGTGGGAAAAAATGAGGCGAAAAAATAATGTTGACACAACACCAGGGCGCTATGAATTGTATTGTTTTTGTAATGAAGAATTGATACACATCACGGCTCATATCCTGGTAGTTATTGGGCTACATTACCTTCTCAATAATCTTTCCGGTTGTTTTGTTTTTTAAAATGAATTTTTTCTCTCCATAGTGAGTGGTCTCTTCTTTTATTAAATAGTGTTCCGCATCATATTCCGTGAGGTGATCATCTTTTGTATAGCCCACAGCGCCTCGCCAGATATCTAATTTTACCGGCTCCCACATTTTACTTTTTGCTGATTTATATGCCGCATCCAAAACTGCATTTACCACATATCCATCATAAAAAGTTTCTTTTGGCTGATTGCCCGATTCCAGGGAACCGAGCATGTCCATAAACATATGATTGTACCCAAGTTCATTTAATTCATCACCCACGGGAAACAGCCATCCCGAATTACTTTCAGCTTTTTCGGCGATATAATCACCTCCCTTACCCGTAGTGAACATTTCAAAGCCTGTTCGTAAAAAATTGTTTATCCAAATCGTTCCTTCGGTGCCCATTACCTCATCACGCAAATCAAGCCCTCCCCTGAAAGTCCAGCTTACTTCAAATTGGCCTATGGCTCCGTTCTCATATTTTACCAAACCAATTGCATGGTCTTCTGCATCAATTGGCTTTACCTGTGTATCGGCCCAGCACATCACTTCAATGGGTTTAATTTCTTTCCCGATATAGCCACGTGCGATCTCCACGCAATGACAGCCCAGGTCTAATATACATCCGCCACCTGCCTGTTCCAGGTCCCAGAACCAATCGCTGTGCGGACCCGGATGAGTTTCTCTTGATTTTGACCAAAGTATTCTGCCTAAAGCCCCGCTTCTTACGCTTTTTTCTGCCTTAATAAATTTTGGGGTGTACACAAGATCTTCAAGATACCCATTGAAAACATTCGCCTCTTCCACAGCCAGCAACATGCGTTTTGCCTCGGATGCATTCCTGCCCAGGGGTTTCGTGATCATTATTGCTTTCCGGTGTTTACAACAAAGCAACACCGATTCTTCGTGCAGATTATTAGGCAAAGCAATACAAACAATATCCACATCCGGATGTGAAATAGCTTCTTCCATGTCGGTGGTGTAATGACTTACCTTATAGTCATCAGAAAATTTTTTTGCTGCTGCATCCTTTCTGGAATAAACGCTCACAATTTTATCTTTGCTTCTATATCCCTGGAGAGAATCTGCATAAAATCTCGCAATAAACCCGGAGCCGATCATAGCTATTCTTTGCATAAGGCTAATTTTTAAAATTCAAAATAAATTTGGATGGATTTCTATTCGCTTAAAATTATCCTAAGTATTAATAATAACAAAGTTTCCTATAAATTATTTCTATTTAATATTAATAGAACATAAATCAGGCAAGGAATTATATGCCCGGGGCAGCGCAACCCTTTTTATTATTCAATTTTTATTGCTTATGCCAACTGTTTTATTGCTTATGCCAACTGGCTATAAAAAGCTGACTTAAAAAATGCATTCATTTTCGTAAAATGCAGTTGTAATAAACATTTCAATGTGATTGCAGACACATCTACAGGACAGTTGTTGTATACATGTTTTACAACAGATAACTTTTTGTTTTACTTTCCGGGTTGCGGCTATTTAAAAATATGATTTTGACGTACGTGTCAGTAAAATGTAATAACTCTCAATTGAATGTTAATAAAAAGATAATTTTTTTGGTAGTGGACGGTATTTTATTTATTTTAGATGTTGAAATAAACATTAACACTACTTTAATTACTTGATTATGAGAAAAAAACTTCTGCTTAGCGTTACGCTAATGGTTTTCTGTATTCTGCAATTAACAGCTCAAAAAACTATCAAAGGAAAGGTTCTTGATGCAACCACTCAACAACCCCTGGCAAATGTAACAGTAGTAGTGAGAGGTTCTACTGTTGGATCTCAAACTGACGATAATGGAAATTTTTCCATTACTGTTCCCAATAGCAATGCAAGAATAGTTGTTTCATCTGTAGGCTATGATCCCCAGGATATTCCTTTATCCGGAAGAAGTGAGTTGTCAGTTGCCCTGAAAAGTACAACTTCCTCTTTAAGTGAAGTAGTAGTTACGGGATACTCTTCACAAAGAAAAAAAGACATTACGGGCGCTGTATCTGTTATAAAGGTTAAGGATTTAGAATCTATTCCCGCTTCTACTGCAGAAAATCAGCTTCAGGGTCGCGCACCGGGTGTTACTGTTACCACTAACAGTGAGCCAGGCAGTGTTTCCAGTGTAAGAATTCGTGGATTTGCCTCTTTTGGAGGAAACGAGCCTTTATATGTTATAGATGGTGTTCCTGCCGGTTCTCTTTTGGGAATTAACCCTGATGATATTGAGTCTATGCAAATATTGAAGGACGCTTCTTCAGCCTCTATTTATGGTTCCCGGGCGTCCAATGGTGTTGTAATTGTTACTACCAGTCAAGGTAAACCAGGTCCTGCCAAGGTCACCTATAATATGTATTATGGAACACAGGATCCCGGCAAAGGGTTCACAAATTTTCTTACTCCCCAGGAACAGGCTGATCTTACCTGGTTGTCTTTGAAAAACTCGGGCCAGCCTCTTACAAATGGCCAATATGGAAGTGGCGCAACCCCTGTTTTACCTGATTATCTATTAGGAGGCAGTTCCAGCGGATTAAAGGAAGGAGATCCTGCTGTTAAGCCTTCTTTGTACGATTTAAATTTTACAAAGCTGGGAGATGCAAATTATTCACCTTATCTTATTGTAAAGGCCAATAAGCAGGGTACGGATTGGTTTAAGGAGTTAACAAGACACGCTCCTATACTAAATCAGAATCTTACGGTTTCGGGTGGTTCGCCTGATAAAAGCAAGTATTTTTTTAGCTTCAATTATTTTAACCAGGACGGGATCGTAATCGATAATTATTACAAACGCTATATAGCCAGGGCAAATACGGAATTTAATGTAAAAAGTAATATCAGGATAGGTGAAAATATTCAGCTATACAGTGCAGAAAATAATAGCGCCGGAAATAATGGAGAAGGGACAGAAATAGGAAATTCTTATAGAATATTACCCCTCATCCCTGTATATAATATTAATGGGGATTTTGCGGGTACGAAGGGTGCCAATTTAGGGAATGCTCATAACCCGATCGCCAACCGGATAAGAGGAAAAAATAATGGTAATAATTTTTTCGGGGTTTTTGGCAATCTGTATGCTGAAGTGGATTTTCTGCAACATTTTACTGCCAGAACAAGTTTTGGGGGAGGTTATGGATACGGTAATTCTTTTAGTTATCCAAGTATTGAGTATGAAAACTCCGAAAATACTGTAAACCCGGTTTATTCTGAAAGCTTTGGTAAAGGCCAGTCGTGGACATGGACCAACCAGGTGACTTATAAAAATAGCTTTGGGAAACATACCGTCACCGGGTTAATAGGTGTTGAAGCTGTTGAGGACAAGGGCAGATCAATAACAGCTTCGCGCCAGGATTATTTTTCTTTCACGAATTTAAGGTACATTAATCTGAATACCGGTTCTGGTACGCAATCAGTTGGTGGCAGCCCAGACAATCCGGCCGCACTATATTCACAGTTTGCAAAGGTAGACTATGATTATGAGGGCAAATATTTTGTGAGTGGTACCGTCAGGCGGGATGGCTCTTCCCGTTTCAGTGAAAAAAACCGGTATGGATATTTTCCGGCAGGTTCAGTTGGGTGGCGTATTTCACAAGAGCCCTTTTTGAAGAATGTGTCCTGGATTGCTGACTTAAAATTAAGAGGCAGCTATGGTTTGATGGGTAACCAGCGTATTAGCCCGTCCAACCAGTTTACCCAGTTTTCCGGTAGTGCGGGCGCCAGCTTTTATGATATAAATGGTACCAGTAATAATCCTTCGCAAGGTTTTTATGTATCGTTTATTGGCAATGGTGCCGGAAAATGGGAGACTAATGAAACATCGAATTTGGGTTTTGATGCATCCCTTTTCAAAGGAACAGAAATCACTTTTGATATATATAAAAAGAAAACCAAAGACTTGCTTTTTAACGCAGAACAGTTAGCGACTTCAGGTGGTACAGCTTCAGGCAATCCACCCGCTTTTAATATTGGCAGTATGCAAAACACCGGACTTGATGTGGGTGTAACACAAAGGTCGTATTTCGGTGGCACGAATGGCGTACGCATGGATGCCACTGTGACTTTTACCAGCTACCGAAATAAAATTACAGGCATTGCAGAAGGCGTTCCTTTTTTTGATCAGGACGCCGGTGAATCTGGTCGCATAAATGGTGTATTTACAAGAAATGCGGTTGGCCATCCGATAGCTTCTTATTACGCGTACAAGGTTATAGGGCTGTATCAAAGTGCTGAGGATGTAGCTAAATCACCAAAGGAACAGGACGCGGCACCAGGTCGTTTTAAATACCAGGATACAAATGGCGATGGCGCAATTACTCCTGATGACAGGGTTTTCATTGGTAATCCTAACCCTAAATTTAGTTACGGGCTAAACCTGGATTTTTCTTATAAATCTTTTACCTTAACTGCATTCTTTTACGGTGTACAGGGGAAAGATGCTATCGATTATGTAAAATGGTGGACCGATTTTTTCCCGTCTTTCCAGGGAGCCAAGAGCAAAGATGCTTTATATAATTCCTGGTCGCCCACCAATCCAAATGCTAAAGTCCCTATACAGGAAAATGCAGGTTATTTCAGTACAAATGGTACTCCTAATTCATATTATTTGGAAGATGCGTCCTATTTACGCATGAAAAACTTAACTCTTGGCTATAAGTTGCCAGCAGCTTTTCTTAAAAGGTTTAAGATTGACAGGTTTTATGTTTATGTTCAGGCTACCAACTTATTTACTATTACAAAGTATAAAGGCCTGGATCCTGAAATCATCAATTTTGACGATCGCGTGAACTCTTTTGATGCCGGCGCTTATCCAACTGTTAGGGAATATGTTATAGGTGCAACTGTTAATTTCTAAAAAATAAAATAATTATATGAAAAAATATCTTTCTTTAATAATTGCAGGTGTAGTTACCGTAATCTGCCTATCGATCTCCTGTAGTAAAAGCTTTCTTGACAGGCAACCAAATGGCACGCTGGATACAACAGTACTTGCCAATCAAAAAGGGGTAGAAGCCCTCTTAATTGGTGCCTATTCCCTCATGGACGGGTACCAAAACACTAATGGGATCGGAGGTTGGGAATCGGCCGCTGATAACTGGGTATATGGAAGTATTTGCGGAGGAGATGCGCATAAGGGAAGCGATGCGGCTGACCAGCCTTCCATCATTCCCATTGAAGCATATGCTTCTAATCCCACAAATAGTTTTTTCTATCAAAAATGGCGTGCGGTTTATGAAGGTGTAACCCGTGCAAATGTGGTTCTGAAAATACTCTCCCAGGCAACAGATGTATCGGATGCGGATCATAAACGCATAACCGGCGAGGCCAGGTTTCTTAGAGGTCATTATCATTTTGAAGCCAAGAAAATGTGGAATAATATTCCTTATATTGATGAAACAATGACTGATTTTCAAGTACCTAACCCCAAAGCTAATGTGCCAAATACCACCGATGCCTGGCCGCAAATTGAAGCAGATCTTCAGTTTGCCTATGATAACCTTCCTGAACTTCAGGATGCAGTAGGCAGGGCTAATAAATGGTCTGCTGGCGCCATGTTAGGCAAGTGCTTAATGTTTCAAAAGAAATATACGGAAGCTAAAACTGTATTGCAAGCTGTGTATTTAAATGGTAAGAATCCCGCAGGAGTTAAATATGGCCTGGTGACCAATTTTGCGGACAATTTTAACGCGGCAACAAAAAATAATATGGAATCTGTATTTGCAGTACAAAGTTCTGTAAATGATGGCGCGGGTGCCGCTAATGCTAATTATGGCGATGTATTAAATATGCCTTACGGCGGACCCTGGGATTGTTGCGGTTTTTTTCAGCCTTCTCAGGATCTTGTCAACTCTTATAAAGTAGATGCAACTACCGGTCTGCCGGATCCTGATAATTACAATGCTAATCCTGTTAACAATGACCAGGGATTAAAATCCAGCGATCCTTTTACCCCCTATGCGGGAACTTTAGATCCCCGTTTAGACTGGACAGTTGGAAGAAGAAGTATACCTTTCCTGGATTGGGGACCTCATCCCGGTTATGACTGGATGCGTGACCAGGGTTATTCCGGCCCGTATAGTCCTATCAAAGATGTTTATTACAAAAATCAAAAAGGCACTTTAACAGATGGCAGTTTCTGGTCCAGCACTGTAACGGCTATTAATGTCAACATTATACGTTTTTCCGACGTGATCCTCTGGCTCGCAGAATGTGAAATTGAAGGAGGTGATCTGAATAAAGCAAGAGATTACGTGAATCTGATAAGAACCAGAGCGGCAAATCCCGGCGGGTTTGTTAAAAACGCTGATGGTACACCTGCTGCCAAATATAAAATAGGTTTATATACAGCTCCCTGGACTGACCAGGCCATTGCACGTAAAGCACTGCATTTCGAAAGAAAATTAGAATTTGCTATGGAAGGTCACCGTTTCTTTGATTTGGTAAGATGGGGAGAGGCTGAAGCAACCTTAAATAAATACCTGAATTATGAGAAAACGTTACGTACTTATTTATCCGCGGCACAGTTTACAGCCGACAAAAGTGAGTACTATCCCATACCGCAAAGGCAGATTGACTTAAGTAACAAAATTCTTGTGCAAAATCCAGGTTATTGATTATTATATAATATTAAGCTTATAGGGCGAAAGTTAAAAAAATAGTAATCTTATTACGCTAATGGCTACTTTATTATCTTAGCCTGAATAAAATTGCTATGCCGGGCGATTCTTTAAATATAAATACCAATACAAGAGGAGTTAATAAGAATACATTTGATGCAATTGTAATTGGCTCAGGCATCAGCGGTGGGTGGTCTGCAAAGGAACTTTGTGAACATGGTATAAAAACGTTGCTACTGGAACGCGGTCGCAATGTAGTACACAAAAAAGATTACCCAACCGCAATGAAAAGCCCCTGGGAATTTACACACCGGGGGAGATTGCCCCTGGTAATAGAGAAAGAGAATCCTGTGATAAGTAAGTGCTATGCATTCGATGAAAGCGCACAGCATTTTTTTGTAAAAGATAAGGAACACCCTTACATCCAGGAAAAGCCTTTTGACTGGATACGAGGCTACCAGGTTGGAGGAAAATCGTTGATGTGGGCACGGGAAACACAGCGCTGGAGCAGGTTTGAGTTTGAGGCACCTGCCCGCGACGGCTTTGCGGTTGACTGGCCCATACGCTATGACGATCTCGCGCCCTGGTATTCGCACGTGGAAAAGTTTGCCGGTATCAGCGGAAATAAAGATGGCATTGAAAATCTACCTGACGGCGAATTCTTGCCTCCATGGGAACTGAATTGCGTAGAGAAAAAAATGCAGGAAAGAGTTAATGCTTTTTATAAAGACAGGCGAATGCTGATGGGGCGCTGTGCTAATCTTACCCAGCCAACTGAGATACAACTGCAGCAGGGACGCGGCCAATGCCAGGCCCGCAATCTGTGCCAGCGTGGTTGCCCTTTTGGTGCATACTTCAGTTCAAATGCTTCTACATTGCCGTGGGCAGAAAAAACAGGCAACCTTACCTTGCGGCCTGACTCAGTTGTTCACTCGATTATTTATGATGAAGAAAAAGATAAAGCAATTGGTGTTCGTGTTATTGATGCCCATACAAAACAGGCGACCGAATATTTTGCAAAGATTATTTTTGTAAACGCAGCGTGCTTAAACAGCAATCTTATTTTATTGAATTCAACTTCTAAACGTTTTCCAAACGGGTTGGGAAATGATCATGATATTCTGGGAAGATATATTGCTTTTCAAAATTACCGGGGCTCATTGAGCGCAACGATAGATGGTTTTGAAGACGGTTATTATTATGGCCGCAGGCCCGTATCTCCATTAATGCCGAGCTTTAGAAATGTATACAAACAGGAAACCGATTTTCTTCGTGGCTACCTTGTCTTCTGGGGTGCTTACCGCGATGCCGGTAAAACAACCAATGAAACCATAGGTGCCGCATACAAAGAAGCTTTGTGTGAAGCAGGCAACTGGAGCGTTTACATGAGTATGCAGGGAGAAGTAATTCCCAGGCATAATAACCATGTAAGATTGAGTAAAGATTTGAAAGATGAATGGGGCATTCCGCAGCTGATCACGTCTGTTTCGTATGATGATAACGATGAAAAAATGGTGAAGGATTTTTTAGAGCAAGGTGCTGAAATACTTGAAAAAGCAGGTTGTAGTAACATTGTACCCAACGACAGCAAACAAGCACCGGGACTGGATATTCATGAAATGGGCGGGGCAAGAATGGGAAAGGATCCCGCAACATCTATACTTAATAAATGGAACCAGGTACATGGATGCAAAAATGTTTTTGTAACAGATGGGGCCTGTATGACATCAGTGGGAAATCAAAATCCATCCCTCACTTTTATGGCCCTTACCGCACGTGCGGCAAATTATGCCGTCGGGGAACTAAAGAAAGGAAATATTTAGAAAGGCATAGAACCAGAGATATAGGATTTGGAATTTTAAGATTTGGAATCGGCAGATTAGCCGAACTAGTAACATTAAATTTCCCAATCAAAAATTAAAACATTAAAATTAATATGCTATGCCGGGCGATTCTTTAAAAATAAATATTAACTCAGGCGGTGTTGCCAGGAACACTTATGATGCCATAGTAATTGGCTCCGGCATTAGTGGCGGATGGGCCGCAAAAGAATTGTGCGATAATGGTTTAAAGACCTTAATTCTTGAAAGAGGAAAAGATGTGGTACATCTGAAAGATTATCCAACAGCCACAAAAAATCCGTGGGATTTTCCACACCGTAATGAAATACCGTTGTCGATTGCAAAAGAAAATCCGATCGTTGGAAAGTGTTATGCTTTCACCGAAGCCACTCAACATTTTTTTGTAAAAGACAAAGATCATCCGTACGTACAACAAAAACCTTTCGACTGGATACGCGGGTACCAGGTGGGTGGTAAATCACTTTTGTGGGCAAGGCAAACACAGCGTTGGAGTAAATATGATTTTGAAGGGCCGGCACGTGATGGCTATGCAGTAGATTGGCCTATACGTTATGAAGATATAGCCCCGTGGTATTCGCATGTGGAAATATTTGCCGGTATCAGCGGTAATAAAGACGGATACGATACACTGCCGGATGGAGAGTTCCTTCCTCCCTGGGAAATGAATTGTGTTGAGAAAGATATTCAGCAAAAGATAATGGCCAATTATAAAGACCGTTACGTAGTGCAGGGTCGATGTGCACACCTCACCCAGCCAAATCCTATTCATCTGGAGCAGGGACGAACACAATGCCAGGCAAGAAATTTATGTGACCGCGGTTGCCCTTATGGTGGTTATTTCAGTTCAAATGCATCAACCATCCCGTGGGCAAAAAAATCGGGCAACCTAACATTACGTCCCGATTCCGTGGTGCATTCTATTATTTACGACGACAGGAGTAATAAAGCCACCGGCGTAAGAGTAATTGATGCACATACGAAGGAAGCGACAGAGTATTTTGCAAAGATCATTTTTGTAAATGCAGCCTGCTTTAATTCAAATCTTATATTATTGAATTCAACATCAAACCGCTTTCCTAATGGATTTGGAAATGATAATGGGTTATTAGGAAAGTATATTGCGTTTCATAATTACAGGGGTACTGTATCCGGTTCATATGATGGGCCGCTGGACAAATATTATTATGGTCGCAGGCCCACGCAGCCAATGATGCCCAACTTTAGAAATGTTCATAAACAGGAAATGGATTTTCTTCGCGGCTATATGAGTTTTTATGGCGCAGGAAGAGGAAGCGGAGGAACTACCGGGGAAGAACAGATTGGCGGCGATTATAAAGATTCACTTGCAGAAGCGGGGGACTGGTATGTTTCTATGCTGATGCAAGGTGAAACAATTCCTAAAGAGACCAATAATGTTACTTTAAGTAAAGATAAAAAGGATCAATGGGGTATTCCGCAACTTGTTTTCTCTGTTGATTACGATGATAATGATGAAAAGTCATTCAAAGACTTTTTAAGCCAGGCTTCTGAAATGCTGGACAAAGCAGGCTGTAAAGATATTAGTCAGCATGACAGCAAACAAGCGCCTGGTCTTGACATTCACGAAATGGGTGGTGTACGGATGGGCAAAGATCCAAAGACATCGATGTTGAATTCGTGGAACCAATTTCATAATTGTAAAAATGTATTGGTAACAGACGGTGCATGTATGACATCAACCAGTACACAAAATCCATCGCTTACATTTATGGCTTTGACTGCGCGTGCAGCGAATCATGCCGTGGAAGAATTAAAGAAAGGAAATATTTAATATGCAATTGAAAAATTGATCTTTTGAACTATTAAAAGAAAGACCGGGAGTGCGAGGCAACAAAAGTTTGATAATAAATTCAAAAGCAACAGGGATGGTTCGTGAGACACAAACAATGATACCTGAACTTCAGAAGCCGGAAGCAAAAAAAATGACAACTAAAAAATTTAATCTATCATGAACTGAAGAGAAGCTTTATCTTCAGTCGTCTTATAATTTATCAACTAAATATTTTTCTTACATTGAGTCAGAATTTTTTTCTCTATGAGAGTATTGAATACACTTTTTTTCATGACGCTTATTTTCTTCATGCAACAGTCTTGTAGTAAAAAGAAAACGCTTTTTCAGCTAATAAATTCCCAACATTCCGGCATTCATTTTAATAATCAAATCATTGAGAACAAAACTTTAAATCCAATTGATGTAACTAACATTTACAATGGTGGTGGAGTTGGTATTGGAGACTTCAATAACGACGGCCTGCAGGATGTTTACTTCACAGGCAACGTTGTATCTAATAAATTATACTTAAATAAAGGGGGGCTTACATTTGAAGATGTTACGAAAGAAGCAGGGGTTGAAGGTAAAGGCAGATGGTGTAAAGGAGTATCTGTCGTTGATATCAATAATGATGGATGGATGGATATGTATGTTTGTGTTTCTATGGAGAAAGATCCCCAAAAAAGACAAAATCTTCTCTATATAAACCAGGGCCCGGATAAAAACGGAGTTCCTGTTTTTAAAGAAATGGCTGCGGAATATGGGTTAAATGATACTACCCATTCAACTATGGCTGCTTTTTTTGATTATGACAACGACGGTGACCTGGATATGTACCTGGCAGTTAATGAAATTTTACCCGAAAATAACCCGTCAATATTTCGCCCCAAAATTACCGATGGCTCTTTCCCCAGCACCGGCCGGCTATACCGTAATGATTGGAATAGTGTTTTAAGGCATCCTGTATTTACGGATGTCACCAAACAAGCCGGTGTTACTATTGAAGGTTATGGTCACGGGGTAAATATAGCCGACTTCAACAAAGATGGCTGGAAAGATATATTTGTTACAAATGATTTCAATTCTAATGATCTGTTATATATCAACAACCACGATGGAACATTTACAGATAAAGCCGCCACCTATTTTAAACATACGTCTGCTAATGGAATGGGGCAGGATGTAATTGATATTAATAATGACGGGCTCTCTGATGTTGTAGAGCTCGATATGAATCCTGAAGATAATTACCGGAAAAAGATGATGATGGGGTCTAACAATTACCAGATGTACCTGAATAGTGACCTCTACGGCTATCAATATCAATATGTGCGAAATACGCTCCAGCTCAACCAGGGCCCAAGGGTTAATTCAAATGATTCTGTTGGTGACCCGGTTTTCAGCGATATAGGTTTCTTCTCAGGCATTTCTCAAACCGACTGGAGCTGGACCCCGTTGGTCACTGATTTTGATAACGATGGATTTCGCGATATAGTAATTACAAATGGCTTTCCAAAAGATATAACCGACCACGACTTTATGAGCTTTCGCCAGAAATCCTATCAAATCGCCAGCAAAGAATTTACATTGGCCCAAATTCCGCAGGTTAAATTACACAAGTATGCCTTTCACAATAATGGCGATTTAACTTTCAGTGATGTCAGTAGTGCATGGGGATTAACTACGCCTGCTTTTTCCAATGGCGCCGCCTATGCTGATCTTGATAATGACGGAGACATGGATGTGATTGTGAATAATATCAATGATGAAGCATCCGTTTATGAAAACACATCAATGGATTCCAAAGAAAAGCATCCGGGCTATTTAGCTGTAAAATTAAATGGGGATTCGGCAAATTTAAACGGGTTAGGAACCTGGATTGAATTACATTATGGAGGCAAACAGCAGGCCTATGAACAAAGCCCTTATCGTGGGTATCTTTCTACGATGCAAATTGAACCTCACTTTGGGTTGGGAAATGTTTCAGAAGTAGATTCCCTTATCATCAAATGGCCCGACGGGAAACAACAACTACTACAGCATGTTGCCGCCAATCAAACAATAATAATTAATAAAAAAGATGCCCATGAATTTTATTCCCTGGCACTCCCTGCATATAACAAGAATGCAATATTCAAAGATATCACCGGTTCGGTAAACATTAATTATGTGCATAAGGATAGAGATTTTATTGATTTTAATATTCAAAGATTGCTTCCACATAAATTTTCAGAATATGGGCCTTCGCTTGCAGTGGGCGATATTGATGGCAACGGATTGGATGATATTGTGTGCGGGGGTTCTTTCTTTTATAGCGCTCAATTATTTTTACAACAGCTCAATGGAAAATTCATCCAAAAAAGTTTACTGAAAGGAAAGGATACTCTTAATAAAAATCGTGAAGATGAAGGGCTTTTATTATTTGATGCCGACGGTGACGGTGATCCGGATTTATATATTGCCAGTGGCGGTTTAGAAGGTAAACACAACACATCTGTTTACCAGGATAAATTATACATTAATGATGGCAAGGGAAATTTTACCGAAGATTCAACCGCTTTACCACAAAATTTTACCAGTAAGTTTTGCGTGAGGGCAATTGATTATGATAAAGATGGAGACCTGGATCTGTTTGTTTCCGGCAGAGTAGATCCCGGAAATTATCCAAAACCGGTATCTAGTTTTATTTTTAGGAACGATTCCAAAAATGGCCATATCAAATTTACAGATGTCACAGATTCAGTTGCTCCTGCTTTAAAGAATCTCGGTTTGGTTTGTGATGCTTTATTTACCGATTTTGATAACGATGGCTGGCCGGATTTAATAATGGTGGGAGAATGGATGCCGGTCACATTTCTTAAGAATGATAAGGGTGTATTCAAAAATGTAACTGCTGCGAGCGGTATCAGTAATAATGTTGGCTGGTGGAATACTATTGCTGCCGGGGATTTTGATAATGATGGCGATATGGATTATATCGTTGGGAATTTAGGGCAGAATTCCTTTTATAAAGCCAGTGACAGGTATCCCGTTAGTATCATTGCCGGGGATTTCGATAACAATGGCTCGTATGATGCATTTCCATCTTTGTTTTTGCCGGTTTCGCAGGATGATACTGAAAAAAAAGAATTTCCGGCACATTCAAGAGATGAGTTTATCGAACAAATCCCCGGTATCCGAAAAAGATATGACAAGTATAAATCATTTGCCATGGCGACCATGGATTCCCTGTTCCCAAAAGAGCAACGCATGAGTGCTTTGCAATTACATGCCAGTTATTTTTCATCAGCCATTTTAAGAAACGACGGGAATGGAAAATTTACAATGACTGCATTGCCGGCACAAGCACAAATATCAGTACTCAATGGCCTTGTGGTGGGCGATTTTGACGGAGATGGGAATCCCGACGTGGTAATGAACGGGAACGATTTTGGAACAGAAGTTACCGTGGGCAGGTACGATGCATTAAATGGACTATTATTGAAAGGCGATGGCAAAGGAAACTTTAGCCCTCTCTCAATTCTCGAAAGCGGAATTTATATTCCAGGCAATGGCAAAGCGCTGGTTACATTAAAAAGTGCTAAAGGGAAATACCTGGTGGCGGCGAGCCAAAACAAAGGGGCCTTAAAAATTTTCGAATCAAAAAGAAATGACCGGTTAATACCTGTGGCTCCGCTGGATGAAAGTGCAATGATCACTTATAAAAACGGGAAAAAACAAAAACGTGAAATTGGCTATGGAACATCCTTTTTATCAGAGTCCGGGCGATTTCTGGCTGTTGACAGCAATGTTGTTTCTGTAGAAATAAAAAATAATAAGGGAGAAACCCGTAGTGTAAGTTTACAGTAATTTTTATTTACCAGATAATGACAAAAATCCATTGGTACCCTGTACGGCGCTCTATTCTTTTATTAAATTCCTTTGTTATTCTTCTTTTATCTTCCTGTAAAAATTATCATAGAAATAGCACCCATACCGAAGTCTCATTGGCAGCTATAGAAAAAGGAGAAGCATTGGCAAAAGTATATTGTCAGTCATGCCATATGCTGCCTGATCCATCTTTACTGGATGCCAAAAGCTGGGAAAAAGGCGTATTGCCCGGAATGGGCCCGAGGCTGGGTATTTTTAACCTGGGCTTCGAATTTTATCCAAGGGCACGGGCCAAAAATATTGGCCCGGACTTTTATCCTTCGCAGCCTTTACTGAGTTTGGTTGAGTGGCAAAATATCATTGATTATTATGGTGCTACTTCACCTGATTCGTTGCCTCCTCAAATAAGAAAGAATTCTATTAAAACAGGCTTGTCTCTTTTCAAAATAGAAATCCCCGGTTTACATTATGAAAATCCGGCTACTTGTTATGTAAAAATAAATTCCGGCGATTCTTTGCATCCATTAATTTTATCTGACGCCATAAAACAAAATATGTATTTCATCAACCGGGAATTGGCCATAACAGATTCAGTAATTGCTACGGGCCCTGTTGTAAATATTGATTTCGCTGATGATAATTTACTTGCCTGCGACATAGGAGTATTAAATCCTAATAATGGCAGGTTCGGCAAAGGTGAGTTCATACGTATCAATTCAAAAGGTCGGTTGCAAAAAGATACCGTTGCAACTATTGATAGTTTACAAAGGCCGGTTCAATTAACGGTTGCAGACCTGAATAATGACGGAAGGAAAGATTACCTCGTATGTGAATTTGGATACTTAACAGGGGCATTGTCGTGGATGGAGAACTTAGGTAATAATAATTTCAAAAGGCACGTATTAAGAGACGTTCCAGGCGCAATTAAAGCTTATATACAGGATTGTAATCACGATGGCCTGCCCGATATATGGGTTTTGTTTGGGCAAGGGGAAGAAGGAATTTTTCTTTTTACAAATAAAGGCAATGGTAATTTTGAACAGGAGGAAGTGTTGAGATTTCCACCTTCTTACGGATCCTCCTATTTCGAACTGGCAGATTTTAATAAAGATGGATACCCTGATATCGTTTATACCTGTGGGGATAATGGAGATTATTCAGCCGTATTAAAACCCTATCACGGAGTATATATTTTTATGAATGATAAAACCAATCATTTTACACAAAAATTTTTCTTCCCTATAAACGGATGCTACAAAGCTATTGCAAGAGATTATGACGGAGATGGAGACCTTGATATCGCCACTATTTCTTTTTTTGCCGACTATGGCCGCCAGCCTGAAGAGAGTTTTGTCTATTTAAAAAATGAGGGCAATTTTGAGTTCCAGCCGTATTCTTTCCCCGAAGCTGATCTTGGAAGATGGCTTACCATGGATGCCGGCGATATAGATGGCGATGGAAAAACGGATATTATTTTAGGAAATTTTTCTATTGGCCCGGCTATGATGAAGCACAAAACCGACTGGAAACATTCTCCCCCATTTATAGTACTAAAAAACATCGGAAAATAAAAAAATAGCCGTAAATTAAATTCTCAACTATGAACAAAAAGAAGCCGCCCTTTTCGATTGCTTTATTAATTGGTTTCCTGGTTATTTTACTTTCCACAAAAAATGTGGTGGCCCAATCTTTTCCTTCGTTCAGTATGCAGCTAACTAACGGAAAATTATTTTCTGCAAAAGATTTACCACAAGGGAAGCCGGTGATAATCATTTATTTTGCCCCTGATTGTGAACATTGTCAAAAATTAATGAACATCATATTTAAACGGATCCGGGATTTCAAAAAGGCTCAAATTGTGATGGCAACCTTTAAACCAGTAAGTGAAGTAGTTGAATTTGAAAAAAGTTATCAAACGGCAAAATATCCAAATATAAAAGTCGGTATAGAGGTGCCGGTATTTTTTTTCAGGACTTACTATGATGTGGAAAATACTCCTTTTACCGTTCTTTATGATAAACACAGGAAATTAGTAATCTCCTATAAAAAAGAAACTCCTGTTGATGATTTACTTAAGCATTTAAAAGTTCTTTAACCAAAAAATATGAAAGGTCTTTTTTACAGCCAGGTTTGTTTTTATTGCGCTTATTGTAATACAATTCAAGAGCGGTTGTAACGAAAAAAAGCGGGTCTGACCGTAGTTTTAAACATCCGATGAAGCAGCCGTTGAGATATCCTTTAGCCGTCTGTATGGTGGAATATATTACAGGCAGTCACTAAAAGATGCCTATGATCAAGTGCAAAAAATCGGCAACCAGGCAATGGCTAAATCAGGAAGCAAATATAATATGTGGCCCAAAAATTTTTTTTTCGTTTCGGCGCCTGCTTTATGAAATAACATATCAAACTTTAATTCCCCAAACCGTTATCCCGGGGTGTGATAAAACAACTGATTCCTGCTTGTGCTCAATCTTCCTACATTCCTCTATTATACTGCGCAAGGAGTAAAAAAGTGAATTGATTTTCCGGCACTTTTATAC
>JBDTZL010000032.1:0-6338 GCA_040005125.1 Ginsengibacter sp. | reverse complement strand
GCTATCGGGGTGTCAGGCCACTTAAGCTTTCTTGATTGTAAATTATCTCCCAGTGGCCAGACACCTTTGGAATGAACATCCGCCGCTAGCTCATAATATATTCAATCAATATGAATCACTTCTTAGCGTCCAATATCTTGCGAAGGGTGTCTGGCCACTGGAACATTTTTTTTGCTTCGCAGATTGTTATTAGTGGCCTGACACCTGGGTAATTATTTAAGAGTTCGGGATGGTGTCAGGCCACTTAAACTTTCTTTTATTGCAACTTATCTCTTAGTGGCCAGACGCTATATAATGAACATCCACCACGTTATAATGACTTCGCTCAATCTGGATTGGTTTTTGGTGGCCAACTCCCATCTTACGAAAGATGTCTGGCCACCGGGACATTTTTTGTCCTGGAAATTACTCCCAGTGAACTACAGCTATATTTCAGAAAAATATTTTTCTTCTTTGGAGAAATCAATTGAAGGAAGCCCTGACTTAATCTTTCTTATTTTATCCATTTGCGCTTTCATAAATTTTTTATGCGCAACGCTTTCCCTTTGAAAAGGCTTATGATTCATAGCTGCTACGATCATTTTGATTTCTTCCAGTAATTTCTTTCCGGCATCATCAACAAATGAATTACAGAAAGATTCAAAAACAAATTCCAGCGCAATATCAGAAGGATGTACGAGGTCTTTTTTGTAATAGCGGTAATCACGTAAAACATCAATTATTAATTCATACGCAGGAAAATAAAATACATTTTGCATCTTTTCTCTTACAGAATGAATTGCTTCGATGAGCCTTGCTTTACTCCTGTTATTTTCTATCACCCCATCTCTTACATGCCTTACCGGACTTATGGTAAAAATAATTTTTAGCTGTGGATTGAAGAACTGAACTTTTGATACCGCAGTTGAAAGATTGAATATGATTTCTTCAACGGGCAGTAATTTTTTTTCAAAGAAATCCTGTGGCGCCTTGTGACAATTGGCAACCCGTTCACCCGATTTTTTAAGTTGGTAATTATAAGATGTTCCAACAGTAATAATAAGCCATGAAGATGTTTTCAAAAACCCGTGAGCTTTAAATTGCGAATGACTGATGTTTCGCAAAACATTTTCTTTATTCATCCCAGAAAAAACCGAATGATGTTGCCAGCTATGCCATATTTCATCCAACATAAAAAGATCGTCTTCAGTATATTTTTTATTGTCAATATAAGAAACCAGTGCTGAGCTGATGCTTACAGGATCATATAAAATTCCATTTGGATTTTGCAACACATCAAACTTCAGAGTTTGCATTTGCTTACCTATTTCTTCTGTAAAGCATGAGCCAATAAAAAGAATTTTATCGGCATAAGAAATTTTAACTGGTGAAGGTGTAACCTGAAATGGTAAAAGCAATTCCATTGTAAGAATTAAGTGAAAATGCGTGACACTTTTAAATAAATATTTCCGATGCCATCCGGGTGCTTTCTGAAAGGGCATCAACATCAATTTCTTTAAGGTAACCAAGTTCTTTGAAATATGGGATCATTAATTCAGAATCCATATTTCCAACCAGCTTATCGTCCGCCATCGGGCAGCCACCAAAGCCTTTTAAGGCGCCGTCAAAACGCAGGCAGCCTTCTTTTAGTGCCGCATCAATTTTTTGTTGCCAGTTTTCATTTGTTGAGTGAAGATGAACGCCCGTTTCTATTTGAGGAAATGCGGCAATAACTTTGCCCGTAACTGATGACACCTGCAAAGGGGTTGCCATGCCAGCAGTATCTGCCAGTGAAATGATCCGAATGCCTTCACTTACCAGTTTATCAACCCATTCCAACACGATCTCTTCGCTATATACATCCTCATATGGATTTCCAAACGCCATTGAAATATAAATAACAAGCTCCTTTTTCTTTTTATCACAAATATTTTTTATCTCTTTTACATTCCACAACGATTGTTCAATAGTGCTTTTGGTATTGCGCATCTGGAAAGTTGGAGAAATGGAAAATGGAAAACCAAGATAAGTAATGGTATCATATTCGGAAGCTTCAATGGCACCCCGTACATTCGCGATGATAGCTAATAATTTGGTGGTACTATTGACTATTGACAACTGACTAATAACTTCTTTGGTATCTGCCATCTGCGGAATGGCTTTTGGTGAAACAAAACTCCCAAAATCAATAGTGTCAAAACCAACCTTTAAAAGCTGATTAATATAGTCGACTTTTTTTTTAGTAGATATAAAAGTCTTCCATCCCTGCATTGCATCACGTGGGCATTCAACAAGATGAATTGTTTTTTCCATTACGGTGCAAATTAACATTAAAAAAATTGGAGCACCATTTTTAAAGGCCGTTATTCAGGCCTGCATAAAAGTATAATGGTAAGGCCATGTTTATTCACATAAAAAAATCAGGATCTTTAATGTAATGCAGCAGATTTTCTGATATCAATATTTTCGCGGATCCTGTTAAAAAATCTCCGGCGATCCTTTTCACCAACTACACTTATCAGCGTAGATTTATGAAGGATATTTTGAAAATGCTGATAAGTATATTCAGCAAATGCAACATCTTTTGTATTCATATAATTCAAATGGGTGTGGGTAAGGAAAATAATCTTTTTGCCATTGAGGATAGGTAAATAAGTATTATCACCAAGAATAAAATCGTTTATATATAAATTTAGCGGCGCTCCCTGCTGTGAGCCTTTGCCCGGTTGATTTATTTTATAACCCGCTTCAGCCTGTAATTCCACATAACTAATTGACCTTTCAAGACAATCGTAGATCTTTAACACATCATCTTTAGATGCAAATACATTTGTCTCTTTATAATATTCTATCTGGCGTAATGTTGTATTAATATTCTCCACATTCCATATCTCTGTCGAAGGAATTTTATTATAGGTTGCCAGAATTTTTTCACCGGTCTTCATTAAACTTTCTGCCATTATGGAAGGATTGAAAACAGTTTTGCTGTAGTCCGGGTAGCGGAGGATAGTCTTCATCCAGAAAAAATATTTAAAGGCAGCCAGCTCAGG
This sequence comes from Ginsengibacter sp., assembly GCA_040005125.1. Lineage (GTDB taxonomy): Bacteria > Bacteroidota > Bacteroidia > Chitinophagales > Chitinophagaceae > Ginsengibacter. Next base: position 3,309 of record JBDTZL010000032.1, on the reverse strand, counting down.
AAAATTATAATAATGATAGACCGGAACGTCTTTGGGGAGAATGAGCAGCTCTTTTTGTTCAAAGGAATTAATGATTTCATGCTGGCGCAGAAAATCCTGCAGGTATAATTCAAAATTAAAATTTTGTGGGTCAGCAAGCTTCCCTGTAAAAATTACAGATTCAGAATTAAGATGCAATAACTGATCGAGAGAGATTTTATACTTTGTGCAAAGCTTGCTGATTTCCTCCAAAGCAATTGGCTTTTCTCCACGTATTCTTCGATAGGCACTATCATTACTGATGTCTAATACATCGGCTATTTCATCAACGAATGAAATATTAGAAGGCAGTAACTCTTTTATGTGGTTAAAAAATATTTGTTGTGCACCTATTGCTTCCATAAATTACTTTTAGTAAAACCGCCAAATCTAACAGAAACGTTTAGTAAATGTTGCAAAAAAAACTGACAACCCTCAATTATTTATTAAAATATAAAATGATGCTATTCAATTAATTTTTCCAAATTATACAATATACTAAAAAGCAACATATAGCTATAAAAACCAATTAGCATCCGGCTTTTCATAATTGTAGGTTTGAAATGACAAAGATTTTCAGCCTTAAAAAACAATTATGAAAAAGTTAATCAATCTTCCTCGCTTCAGGCTCCCCCGAATAAGCAGGTATATAACTGCGCCAGCTCAAAAAATGTATACTGGCGATAGTGTTGAGCTAAAAAAAGGAATTTACAAGGTATTAGGTCACAGCAACCGGCTCAAAAAAAGCATCAGTTATCCTGTCTGATACCGGCTCAGGGTTGTACCTGTCTCCCTCTTCTCTTCTTCCTGGTTCAGTTAAAATGAGCAATCATCTACCCGGTTATTCTTATGCCGGTTTGGAAAAGATTGGCATACATAAAATATCATTTGTTTAAAAAAATACCATGCATTTAGATACTACCATCCTTTTACGCGTTTTGCCCGCTCTTGGAATTTTATTGCTGGCAGAAGTAATTTATATGATAAAAGAGCACAGGCATGATAATAAAGATATGCTTTCAGGTATTTGTTTAACGTTAGGACACCTCCCGGTTTCTGTTGTTACCAAAGTAGCCGTGATCTATTTTTATACATTAATATACCAATACAGGTTTTTCACAATTCCTTTTAACTGCTGGTGGGCGTGGGCAATATGTTTTTTTGCGATGATCTTTCTTATTACTGGTTTCACCGCTGCAGCCACCAGGTAAGATTTTTATGGGCATCCCACATGGTGCATCACTCATCAGAAAAATTTACACTTTCATCAGGATTGTGTGTGCCATGGACAAGTGATTTTACAGGCACATTTCTATTCTGGGCATGGATGCCATTAATCGGAACCGAGCCGGCGATGGTAATATTTATGAAATCAGTGAGTGCAATTTACCAGTTCTGGATGCATACAGAAACAATAGCGAAAATGCCAAAATGGTTTGAAGCCATTTTCAATACACCCTCGCATCACAGGGTACATCATGCCAGCGATGTGGAGTATTTAGATAAAAATCATGCAGGTACGCTTATGGTCTGGGATAAAATATTCGGAACATACCAGGAAGAAAAATTTAAGCCGAAATATGGACTTACTGAAGATATTAAATCATTTAATCCTTTTGTAATTGCGTTTCATGAATGGAAAAATATGCTCCATGATTTTAGAAAGACAAAGAAATTGAAAGATCGTCTTCGCTATTTTTACAATTCGCCGGGATGGAGCCATGATGGGTCCGGCAAGACTACAAAACAACTGCAATCTGAATTTAAAACAAAAAAAAGTAACTCCCATAACGTTACGTTTCCTGTTATTTTCAAAACTTTAAAAAAAATACCGGCCATAACTTTTTAAATCGCATGTCATGAAACAGAATTTAATTTTTTGCAGAAAGATACATTCAACATGTAGGTGTATGGCATTAGTTATCCTTTCCTTTTTTATATTTCAATCAAAGATTCAGTCACAGGAAAGAAAGCTTATTTATGATGTGATGAAAAATGGAAATAGTATAGGTGTAATCATCCTCCTTGAATTAACCAAAGATCAAAAAAAAATTTTGAGCCTGACCTCTGATGTGAAAACAAGGTTCATTTTCTCTTTCTCAGATCATTCGGAAGAGGCCGCAGCATATGAAAATGGAGTAATGACATATTCATCTTTTTATCAAAAACAAAATGGATCAGACAAGGCTAATAAGAAAACAATAGCATCCGGGAATTCTTATAAGTTAATAGATGACGGTATGTCAAAATCAATAAGCTGCAGCCCGATCCGTTACAACATGCTTCTCTTATATACCAAAATTCCCGAAACCATTTATAAGGTTTATTCCGACAATTTTCAAAAACTATTGGACATAAAAAAAGTTGAAGAAAATAAATACCGGGTCACGCTTCCTGATGGAAACTATAATTACTATACCTATAAAAACGGGGTATGCAGCAAGGTTGATATTGAACGAACTTTTTATTCAGTTCAATTTGTGCTGAAGGAGAAATAATGATAAAATTAATAACCGGCAAACCAGGTAATATGAAACTTCAACAAATTTTAAAGCATAAAGAAACGAGGGAGTATAATGGTCCTGCTGATTGCGTAATTGTCTTCTTACTAATTTTATACCGTTGATATTAATTTCAATTTTTCTTAAATATTACAGCCATGTAATATTCCATGTGGCGCTTTTTTTTACGGGGTGGGTCGCATGGACATTTGCTGAATATATGGCACTCAGGTACCTGATGCATTCTGCAGGAAAAGAAAACCAGGTAATTGATTTCAACCATGCCTGGCATCATTCTCACCCAATCGAAATAAAATTTCGGGCATACAACGATGCCTATTGATTATTGCCTGTATCATCCTGCTAACTATTTCCATTTGGATGCATAACTACTTTACACCTGCGGCCGGCTTTCTCTGTGGGATACCCGGTGTAAGCCCTGATGCATTTTTTTCTTCACCAGGAGATTGGACAGAAAATTTTCCGCAAACTGGTAAGATATCAGATGTATCATCATTGTAAATATCCTGGTAAATGCTTTGGTATTTCAGTAACGTGGTGTGATGATCTATTCCGAACAGTCCAGCTAAATCCCGGAGTGATCTCTCAGCGTATAATTGATTTTTACCTGATGCATACAAACGAAAAACCGCCAATCCACAACCAAAACATACACAAAAAATAACAACCGATACACCCTGTATAAAAAAAATGACGATAATGCCCGGAGGTACCAATACCTTTGATCAGTATGATCAAAAAACAGGATAATCAAAAAATTGGCGGTTTA
>JBDTZL010000253.1:0-6339 GCA_040005125.1 Ginsengibacter sp. | reverse complement strand
CTAACCGTCAATGCCAATAAATTTACTGCCGTTAATTCTACAAAAAAAGATAATGCAGCATTTAATATAATAGCCATTAAAACAGGCAGGGGAACGGGAAGTGTAGAAGTCGCAGATTTTAATAAAGACGGGTTCCCGGATATTGCAGTTGCAAATGCAGAAGACAGCTCTGTAACAATCCTGCTTGGAAATGATAAAGGAAAATTTACAGTAGCATCGGGTTCGCCTTTTTTCGCAAACAGGTTCCCAAACGATATCGTGATTGCAGATTTTAATAAAGATGGAAATCCTGATTTAGGTATTGCCAATACTGAAGTTAGTTTTCTAACCGTTTTATTGGGCAATGGCAAGGGCCAGTTTCAACAGGTTACAAGGTCCCCTTTTATTGTAAATTCAAAGCCGCATACACACGGTATTGCAACGGGTGATTTCAATGGCGATGGAAACCTGGATTTAGCAACAGATAGCTGGGCTGTAAATCAGGTGTTGGTACTATTCGGGGATGGCAGAGGAAATTTTGGAGAACAAGTATCCTTCGGGGTAGGTAAACATCCTTATCAAAGATTAAGAGTTGCCGATGTAAACAAAGATGGAATGCCCGATATTGTCACGACCAATTTAGATGGTAGTAACACTACCGTACTTTTAGGTATGGGTGGAGGAAAATTCAAGGAAGTACAAGGCTCTCCGTTCCCCGCAGGAGATGCTCCTTTTGGTGTGGCCATTGGCGATGTAAATGGCGATAACGAACAGGATCTGGCGATAGTGAACTCGCCCACGATTACAGCCGAAAATAAAGGAAAAGATGGGCTTACCATTTTGCTGGGCGATGGTTCGGGGAAATTTTTGCCATTAAAAGGTTCACCGTTTAAAACAGGGAAAAGCCCAAGCCGTGTAGCCATTGGTGATATTAATGGCGACGGTATCAGTGATATCGTTGCAACGAATTATAATGACAAGAGCATCAGTATATTTTATATGAATAAGAATGGAGTTTCTGAAAGTAATATTATTAATGTTGGTAACCGTCCCGATGGTGTCGCCATTCATGACTTGAATGGTGATGGGAAAAATGATATTGTCGTAGGTAACTATGATGACAACGATATCATGATCCTTTTTAAAAAATAATTGGGGAAACTATGAGCTGTTGCAGTATTCCTACTCCACGGATATAATTATTTTAAAATAAAAGGAAAAAAATCTTATCAATACACCACTATCATTGAAGCTCTTCTTTTATATGGCTTTTCAGTTTTTAAAAACCAGATAGATAAAATGCCTGCATTGTATTCTGCTTTATTGAAATCGGTATCAATATTTTCCGGAAGTAAAAGTTTATGAGTGAAACACTCGTAGTTAAAAGTATGCCTGTGGTATTTCTCATTTTCGATTCTTTTGGGTTCTTTATGCAATGCAGCAACAGATAAGGTCCCAAGCTCATTGATATTCACAAAAAAATCTTCGCGGTTAAGCCCCGGAACAGCCAACTCAATCTTGTAATATTCCGGAGTTTCAGAAATATTATCAGCAGGGCTGCTTGCTCCTTCACGCGGCTTGGAAAGTTCCTCTGCCAGCGTTTCAAATTTACTTTGAACGGGTGTGTATTCACCAGGGTAAGTTGAAATTTCGGGATAATTGGTAATAGTCAGCATGGTAAATGGATTTTATATGGTAATTAAGAAGACATCACATAATTTGTTGACGAAACTTTCTTCCTGCAAAGGTCAAAAATTTCGCCGGATTTTTTATATTAATTTTTTATGAAGTAAAATGCCTTAATTCCCCAACATTCTATCATCAAATTTCTTTACCTGTGATTTCCAACCTGCTTTTTCAATAATACCGGTCATATCATATTAAATAAAAGAACGCTATTTGATACCAATATATTGTAAAGACACATAAAATTATTATATATATAATAAGTACGTATGATCTCTGGCACATCTTCTGCTGATCTTTATCAGCCTATATTAAGACAAAAATCATAGATCACTATTTGCTTCTGTTCTATTTTTGAGTTGTAATTTCTCTTTTTTTTAAATACCAATGGCCCGGCATTAAAATTACCCGGCAAAGTTGGTGACCGCAGGCGTTAAATCAATAAAAATAACATTAAGATAAAAGACGGAAGGTTTAAAAAACAATAAAAATATAAAAATGAAAGCATTAGTTTATCATGGCCCCGGTAAAAAATCCTGGGAAGAAAAACCAGATCCAACCATCCTGGAAGCCACGGATGCAGTTGTAAAAATTTATAAGACAACCATTTGCGGAACCGATCTGCATATCCTGAAAGGCGACTTACCCGCAGTAACGGATGGCCGTATTTTGGGCCATGAAGGAGTAGGTATTATTGAAGAGGTTGGCACTGCAGTTACCAGCTTTAAAAAAGGAGACCGTGTTTTAATTTCTTGTATTTCCTCTTGCGGCAAATGTGAGTATTGCAAAAAAGGAATGTACTCTCATTGCGAGAAAGGAGGATGGATATTAGGCAACCTGATTGATGGCACACAGGCAGAATACGTAAGAATTCCTTTCGCAGATAACAGCCTGTACCATATCCCTGAAAATTCAGATGAAGAAGCTTTGGTAATGCTGAGCGATATTTTACCGACGGGTTTTGAATGCGGTGTATTAAACGGGCAGATTAAGCCGGGAGATACTGTCGCAATAGTGGGTGGAGGCCCCATTGGCATGGCAGTGTTGCTTACGGCACAGTTTTATACGCCCGCTGCTATCATTATGATTGACATGGATGATAATCGTTTGCAGGTTGCCAAAACTTTTGGAGCAACCCACACTATTAATAATCAGAATGAAGACGCTGTTGCAAAAATATTAAGTCTTACAGGAAATAAAGGAGTTGATGTAGCCATTGAAGCGGTTGGAATTCCTGCAACATTTGAATTGTGTCAATCTATCATTGCTCCGGGCGGGCACATTGCTAACGTAGGTGTACATGGTAAAAGTGTTGCGCTGCACCTGGAAACATTGTGGTCTCAAAATATAACTATTACAACGCGGTTGGTTGATACGGTAACTACTCCTATGTTACTTAAAACAGTTTCTTCACACAAAATAGATCCCACAAAATTGATAACACATCATTTCCCCCTGGAAAATATGATCCAGGCTTATGATACTTTCCAAAATGCAGCACGGGATAAAACTTTAAAAGTTATTATAACGAATGAAGATGCGAAATAATGTTGAATGAAATGGAGATATCCTTCGTGCATTGAGATTTAATGGCATCACAATTATTAATAATTATAAATGGAAGACAAAAAAGGGATTTCTGCTGAAGATGCTGTAAAGATCATTCAATCGGGCAACAGGGTTTTTATCCACGGCAGTGCAGCAACTCCTATGCATATAGTAGAAGCATTGCAAAAGCGGCATGCCGAGCTAAACAATGTGGAACTAGTAAGCATTACTACCTTAGGGAATATCAATTTTAATGATGCTCGTTATAAAGACAGTTTTTTTATAAACTCTTTGTTTGTATCAGAAAATAGCCGGTCAATTGTCAACAGTGATCATGGAGATTACGTGCCCATATTCCTGAGCCAGATCCCGCAATTGTTCAAAGAAAATATTTTACCGTTAGATGTAGCCATTGTGCAGGTTTCGCCGCCTGATGCACATGGCTACTGCTCCCTGGGCACCTCTGTTGACGTTGCCCGTGCTGCAGTAGATATGGCGCCTCATGTAATTGCACAGGTAAATTCCAAAATGCCGCGTACTCATGGGGATGGATTCATTCATATAAATAAAATTAATTCACTGGTATGGCATGATGCCGAACTTCCTGAAGTTGATTACAGTGCAAAATCAAATGATGCGATAGCCCAAATTGGCCGCAATATAGCTTCGTTGGTTGAGGACAGTGCTACATTGCAATTGGGCATTGGCGCTATTCCCGACCAGGTGTTAAAAAATCTATACAATCACAAGAGCCTTGGCCTTCACACCGAAATGTTATCCGATGGAGTGATCCCACTTATTCAGAAAGGCGTCATTGATAACAGCAGGAAAAAATTAAACATCGGGCGTTCTGTTACGGGCTTTATGGCCGGAACAAAGAAATTATACGATTTTGTAAATGATAACCCGGGGATAAGAGTTATGGACATCAGTTACGTGAACGATACCAGCATTATAAGACAAAATCCAAAAGTAACTGCCATAAACAGTGCGATTGAAATTGATTTAACGGGCCAGGTTTGCGCAGATTCTCTCGGTACGTATCAATATTCAGGTATTGGCGGGCAAATGGATTTCATAAGAGGCGCCTCATTATCTGAAGGAGGCAAGCCAATCATCGCCCTGCCATCTGTAACTTCAAAAGGCTTTTCACGCATAGTCCCTTTTTTAAAAGAAGGCGCTGGTGTGGTCACCACCAGGGGGCATGTTCATTGGGTAGTAACAGAATATGGGATCGTAAATCTTTTTGGTAAGAACCTCAAACAAAGAGCGAGAGAATTAATCAGGATAGCCCATCCCGATCACAGGGACTCCTTGGAGAAAGCCTTTTATGACCGGTTTAAAACTATGTAGTGCTGTGTTAAGTATGTTTTGCCGCAATATTTATTATTTATTACACGAATTAGTTCTAATTACACGAATTAAAAAAGCAGGGAGATTATTCATGCATCCTAAAGCTATCGGATCGTGTCATTATCTTAGCTATTTATACTTAACATAGCAGTAGCAAATTTTTTGTAAGAATAATGCATGTATTTATTTTACAAATCATTTTGAAGAAATAAGAGATTTGTTTTCAATCTATAAATTCTGCAATTCTAATCGCGTTGTTAATTAAACTATAATTGAATAATAAGCTTCAACGGGCTATTTCCTAAAAAGGGAAGGTGGATTATGACCCTAACATATATTAGCATAATATATGCTAAAAGCATTAAAAGCTTCTATATCTTTAGCACCAACCAAAACGCTTCAATGTGGAAGGAATTATAATTCTGTTATTGATTATTATTTTAGTGCTGCTGGTAACATTCAGGAATTATGTTACTGATTACTTTAAAAAAATCGAGTCCGATATCGAGCAACTAAAAAAAGCCCCTCCTGTAAGAATAATTGAACCTCCCAAAGTTGTTACAAAAGAAGTTACAGAAGACAAATCAAAAAAGGCCGCGGAGGATTATTGGCAATCTTCCTTTAAAAAGATGGATGAGCCACCAATAGTCTCTCTGGAAAAAGATCCGGTTTTTGAAGAGAAAATAAACATTGAGCCGGTAAAAGCCGAAAAGAAAATTGTTCCTCCAACTCCAGTAAGAAACTACAACCCACCTCATTACCTTCCGCCACCAAAGCCTTCCTTTTTTGAGAGAAACCCAGACCTCGAAAAATTCATAGGTGAAAACCTGGTAAGCAAAATTGGCATTGCGATTTTAGTATTGGCTATTGGCTTTTTTGTAAAATTTGCAATTGATAACAACTGGATTGGCCCTGTCGGGCGGGTTGGGATCGGTTTATTGTGCGGGGGTATTTTAATCTTTTTGGCACATAAGCTGCGTAAAAACTACCAGGCATTTAGTTCAGTCCTGGTGGGTGGGGGACTGGCTGTGTTTTATTTCACTATAACACTGGCTTATCACCAGTTTCATTTGTTCGGCCAAACAACGGCTTTTGTAATAATGGTTATTATTACAGTTTTCGCTGTTGTCTTATCAATTTTATACGACAGGCAGGAACTTGCGATTATTGCGCTTGTGGGAGGTTTTGCTGCACCATTTTTGGTAAGTGACGGAAGCGGGAATTACAAAGTATTATTTACATACCTGATTATTCTTAATTCAGGCCTTTTGATTACCGCGTATAATAAGGCGTGGCGCCTGATGAATTTGCTGGCATTTATTTTTACAGTATTGCTTTTTGGTGGTTGGTTGTTTTCATTGCCTTTTAATACCCCGCCGGGGACCTATGGCAACGGGATAATATTTGCAACTATTTTTTATCTCTTATTCTTTTTCATCAATATTGCCAATAATATTAAGGAAAATAAAAAATTTATCGCTTCAGATTTTAGTATTCTTTTAGTAAATACAGCTTTGTTCTTTGGGGCAGGTTTATATTGTTTGACAGAAATGAATAGATCTGAATACAGGGGGTTATTTACCATACTTGTTGGGGTATTTAATCTTATTGCATCCTCTTTTTTATTTAGAAAAAGAAAAGTAGATACCAATGTGCTGTACCTCCTCATTGGAATTACCCTGACGTTTATTTCTTTGGCAGCTCCCATCCAGCTACATGGCAATAACATCACCTTATTTTGGGCATCAGAATCTGTTCTGCTGTATTGGCTAT
>JBDTZL010000255.1:0-6343 GCA_040005125.1 Ginsengibacter sp. | reverse complement strand
AAGGCTTTAAAGAAATGTATGGCACCACAATATTCGATTTTTTCCAAAGCCAGCGCATGGAACATGCAAAATACCTTTTGTATGAAAAGGGATTGAGCGTTACAGATGTTTCAGGATTGCTGGGCTATTCTTCTATTTCACATTTTTCTACAGCGTTTAAAAAGCACACGGGCTTAAAGCCTTGTGAACTATTGTTTCATTAGGAGGTGATGAGTGATGGACTATTACCTGCATTTTTTTTTACTATTTGTTATTTGGGGACAGGTCATTATTTGGGACAGGTCACGACTAGGGACAGGTCACGACTAGGGACAGGTCACGACTAGGGACAGGTCACGACTTGGAACAGGTCACGACTTGGGACAGGTCACGACTTGGGACAGGTCACGACTAGGGACAGGTCACGACCTGTCCCTACTTCTTTTATAAAGCTTAATAGCAATCGTTAACAAAACTGCAAATGCAATCAATGCGGCCACGCCCCATATAACACTCAGCAATTGTTTTACTACTGCAAGCATTACTATAGAAATTAAAAATAATGTCGCCACTTCGTTCCATGTTCTTAATTGCTGTGAAGACCAGCGGAAATTTTCTTTTTGCTGCTGTTTAAAAATTTTATGAAGGCTCAAATGATACAGGAATAAGCCAAGAACAAAAAAAAGTTTTACCAGGAGCCACGCAGGTAAATTTCCATACAAAATACCAATCCATGTTCCAAAAATCAGTGTTAGAATTGCCGAAGGCCATGTAATACCATACCAAAGGCGTTTTTGCATAATTCCAAATTGCTTTAGAAGAATAGCTCTTTCAGGTTCCGGTTTAGTACTGGCTTCAGCACTATAAACAAAAAGCCGCACTATGTAAAAAAGACCACTGAACCAGGTGACAATAAAGATGATATGCAGGGCTTTGATGTAGTAGTACATTGTTGAATTGCTAAATTGTTAAATTGTTGAAAGGTTGATTAATTAAAGGTTGATCAGTTAAAAGGTTAATTAGTTAAAAGGTTAATTAGTTAAAAAGTTAATGGGTCATTGGACCCGATGACTATTGACTTGCGCATTTGCCTATTTGACCATTCCTCCTGCACTCAGGTGCAATAAAGGAGTATAACCCAGCTGTTTGGAAATCAAGTTGTTGAGCATAGGTTATATATAATTGACCTATTGACCAATGACTGCTGACTCCTCATCCTTCATCACGTAGCTACGAATCGCCTTCACCCACAACGGATGTACATTAAGACAGGGTATCATTGTAAAAGATTCTCCTCCCGCTTCCATAAAAATTTCTTTACCTCTTATGGCAATTTCTTCCAAAGTCTCCAGGCAATCGCTTACAAATGCCGGGCATACGATCAATAATTTTTTGATCCCTTCCGCCGGTAATTCCTTTAATCTTATATCGGTAAAAGGTGTAAGCCATCCCTTTCCTAAACGCGACTGGAAAGAAACCCTGTACTTATCCGGAGAAATATGTAATTTTTCTGTTACCAGTTTTGTGGTTGTGAAAACCTGATGCCTGTAACAATGTGCGTGTGCAGGAGAATTAACTTCACAACAATTTTCTGTGTGCAAACAATGACTACCTGTTATATCACTTTTACGAATGTGCCGCCCGGGAATGCCATGATAGCTAAATAAAAGCTGATCGTACGGCTCTTTTAAAAAAGGCCTGATATTCTCTGCGAGTGCGTCTAAATAACGGGGTTCATTATAAAATGGCTCTATAAAACTTAACTTAAAGGGATATTTTTTCTTTTCATAAATTTCTTTTGCATATTCTACAGCGGTTTCATAACTCGACATTGCATAATGGGGATAAAGAGGTAGTGCAACAACTTCCCGGATGGATGGATTTCTCTTTAATAAATTATCAAAGGCTGCTTCGGGTGTGGGATTTCCATACCTCATAGCAATTTCAACAGGTTCTTCAACATTGCTTTGCAAGGTTTTTTGTAGCTCTTTTGTATTTACAATTAGTGGTGACCCTTGTTCTGTCCATATGGTTTTATATGCCTCGGCAGATTTTGGGGCGCGAAAAGGAACTATAATACCCCTGACCAATAATGCCCTTAATAACCAGGGCTTGTCAATAACCCGTTCGTCCATTAAAAACTGGTTGAGATATTTTTTTACATCACTTACTTCTGTTGAGTCCGGTGATCCAAGGTTCATCAATAAAATCCCTTTCTTAGCTGTCATTTTTTATAAAATATTTGCAAATGTAAGCGGCTTTATAAATAAAGCAACTTAGATATCAAATATTGCGTTGTAGTTTCATCAACATCTAATTCTAAAATTTTTGAAAAATTATTATTCATTGAATTATACTATCCGGATTAATAAGGGAGGGTATAATTATATTTATTAAAATCCGTCGTAACTTAAAAGATAGTTTAGCTCATATTTTCTTTTGACAATAAATTGAAAGGACCGGGGTAACCTTTATCCTCCCTTTATCATTTTAATAGTTATATGACATTTCTGTGACATTTTAGGGGCTATATAAATTAATTTTGTTTCATTCAAGATGCATATACTGGAACCTTCACGCAATTTTTTAAATAGCTTCTGCATAGCCGGAATCAATTATCGTAAAAGTGATATTTGTATTCGTGGCAAATTTTCTCTATTGCCGGAACATTCAATTTTATTATTGAAACAGGCAGTTTCAAAAAAATTTCCCGGTTGCATGGTTCTTTCTACCTGCAACAGAACGGAGATCTATGGCATGTGCGATCACCCTCATGAACTTATAGAAATGCTTTGTATTCATACACATGGCAACATGAAAGAATTTATTGAGCATGGGTATCAATACCAGGGTCTTTCAACCATTGAACATTTATTCAAGGTCGCTGCAGGGCTTGACTCTCAAATAATCGGCGACTACGAAATTTTATCTCAGTTAAAACAGGCGGCGAAGCTCGCCAGGGATCATGTTTGCCTTAACAGTTTTATGGAACGGGTGATAAATTATGCATTGCAGGCATCAAAAGAAATAAAAACAACTACCAGGTTAAGTTCAGGGACCGTATCTGTTTCCTACGCCGCTATAGAAATAATTAAAGAAAAAATTTCGGATCTTACCAATAAAAAAATTCTGCTGGTAGGTACCGGTAAATTTGGTCACCATATCGGAAATAATCTCAAGACTTATTTACCGGGCTCGTCACTTTTTTTTATAAATCGTACAGATCAAAAAGCGCTTAGGCTCGCTTTGGAATGTGATGCGGAATTTGTTCCTTATAGCAATTTAGGCCATGAAGCCGATGCTGCCGATATTATTATTGTTAGTTCCGCCGCGGAAAGCTATACAATCCATCCCTCATTTTTTATAACCGGCAAACCACGTTTGATACTGGATCTTTCGGTTCCTCAAAACGTTGACCCGGCCGTTGCAAATATTAAGGAGATCTTGCTTTTAAATGTTGATGAGATTTCTGCAATACTGGATAAAACGATTTCACTGCGCCAGGCAGAGATCCCAAAAGCAATGTCTATCATAAATGCAACCATTGACAACCTGATGGAATGGTATCACAAGCAATCAAATAATCCATTATTACGCAAGGTAAAAACACAACTCTACGAATTAAGTGAAATTCATTTTATCAATCAATTCAGGGAAGAAAAAATTCATAAAGCGGTATCTTCGCTTGCAATACAATTGCACAATCAAAATAATAAGGGATGCCAATGCATTCATGCATTAAGCACTTACCTTCACATGAATTGAAACAAGCTATCAAGATAGGAACACGTGAAAGCCAGCTGGCTGTTTGGCAAGCTACGCTTGTGCAGGATCTGTTAAAACAAAATGGATTTGCATCAGAACTGGTCTATATTAAAAGTGAAGGAGATATGGATACTGTTACGCCGTTATATGAATTAGGTGTACAGGGAATTTTTACAAAATCTCTTGACGCGGCGCTACTAAGTAAACGTATCGATATTGCGGTTCATTCCCTGAAGGATGTCCCCACAAAATTAGCTGACGGCATACAACAGGCGGCGGTTTTACAAAGAGCGTCTTACAAAGACATTTTAGTTTATAAAGACAACTTTGAGGTGGTGAGTTCTACATTAGGCCTGGTCAATGGTCAATGGTCAATAGGCAATAGTCAATCGGCAATCGGCAATCGGCATACCCACCACTCACCATTCACCATCGCCACCAGTAGTATTCGCCGAAGGGCACAATGGTTACACCGGTACCCAAACCATACAATAGAAAATTTAAGGGGCAATGTAAATACCCGCCTGCGTAAATTAAATGAACATAGCTGGAACGGCGCCATTTTTGCCGCTGCGGGGCTTGAAAGAATTCACCTTCGACCCAAAAATTCAATAGATATTGACTGGATGTTACCTGCACCGGCGCAGGGCGCCATTACCATTGTTTGCAGAAATGATGATACATTTTCTTTTGATGTATGTAATGTATTAAATGATGCCGGTACAGAATTATGTACAGGAATTGAACGTGATTTTTTAAGAGCTTTACTGGGTGGATGTTCAACACCCATAAGCGCATTAGCCGTAATTGAGAATGATGCAATAATTTTTAAAGGGAATATCTGCAGCGCCGATGGAAAGAAAAAAATTGACATTGAAAAAAAAGCGCCTGTTTCTGATGCGATTAATTTAGGTGTAACCATAGCAAAAGAAATTTTAGCGAATGACGGACAGGCAATTATGGAAACCATCCGCAAAAAGAATTAAAACTGATGGTACAATATAAAGTTTTAAGCACAAAAAAATTATTGCCGTTACTCATAGAGGAAGCGAAACAAAATAATATTCAAATTATAGAACAGGAATTTATTTCTGTTCAACCCATCCTCACAAAAGAAAAGATTAAAGAGGTATTGGATTTAGCCATATCCGGAAAGGAATATATTGCTTTTACAAGCGCAAATGCGGTTACGCCATTTGACAGCTATTTGCATCCCCATGATACTTATTATGTTGCCGCCTGGAAAATATTTTGCCTGGAAGGAAAAACAAAGGACGCTGTGCTGAATTCTTTGCCTCTCCAAAAGGGTATTATTTCCACAGCTGAAAATGCCAGGGCATTGACGCAAAAGATTATTGAGCACGGAGTAAAGGAAATTATTTTCTTCTGTGGCAATAAAAGAAGGGACGATTTGCCCAATATTTTGAAAGATGCCGATATTACTGTTCATGAAGTAATTGTGTATAAAACCCTTGAAATACCCGGAATTGCTGATGATGATATTGATGGGATTCTCTTTTTTAGTTCAAGTGCCGTTAATAGTTTTTTTACTATGAACAAACTCAGGAGCAAAACTGTTTGTTTTGCAATTGGTCAAACCACAACAAACACTATAAGCACTTTTACAAACAATAAAATCATTACTATTGAAACACCCCGCCAGGAAATGATGATAGCTTCTATGAACTTTTATTTTCAAAATATCAATTGTTACGAATGAGTGAATTAAGAAATGATTTATTATTACGGGCTTTAAGACGGGAAAAAGTGGAGCGCCCGCCGGTTTGGATGATGAGACAGGCGGGAAGGTATTTACCAGGGTATATGAAATTAAGAGCGAAGTATGATTTTTTTACGAGAGTGCAAACGCCCCAACTGGCTGCTGAAATTACCCTCCAGCCAATTGATGAAATAGGCGTGGACGCTGCAATTATTTTTTCCGATATTTTGGTTATTCCCCAGGCAATGGGCGTTGAGGTATTAATGGAAGAAGGAAAAGGGCCCACCTTACCAAACATAATCAAAACACAAAAAGATATCGATGCCCTCGTTACCAATAATGTTGAAGAAGAATTGGTCTATGTAACCAAAGCCTTATCTCTTACCAAACAGGAGTTGAACGGACGTGTTCCGCTGATTGGATTTGCCGGTGCCCCATGGACAATTTTATGTTACATGGTAGAAGGAAAGGGAAGTAAAACATGGGAAAAAGCAAAACAGTTTTGTTTTACCCAACCTGGCCTGGCTCATCAGTTATTACAAAAAATTACCGACGCAACCATCAGTTATTTAAAAGCACAAGCAAGCGCCGGAGCTGACGTATTGCAGGTTTTTGACAGCTGGAGCGGCGCCTTAAGCCCTGCAGATTTTAAGCTTTTTGCGCAACCATATTTAATCCAGATTGCGGATGCAGTTAAAGACCATGCTCCCGTTATTTTATTTCCGAAAGGAAGCTGGTATGCATTAAAAGAACTGAGCGAAAGCAGTGCTTCGGCTCTTGGAATAGATTGGTGCATTTCGCCCCGTTGCGCAAGAGAAATAACGGGAAATAAAATTACTTTACAGGGAAATTTTGATCCCGCTAAATTATTGCTCCCTG
>JBDTZL010000208.1:0-6383 GCA_040005125.1 Ginsengibacter sp. | reverse complement strand
ACTTTGTGCTCTTTCGTACATGGGAACAAATTTGGCACCATGCTTTACTTCGCCGAAAGTATAAGACGATATGGCTACCACAATATTTGAAAATAAATCGTCAAAGGCTTTTACAAAAACTATAAATTCACCTTTTGTGTTTTCAAAATCTTCTTTTGTAAAACCATATAAGGGGCTTTTTTCAGTAATTGGATGAACGATTGTCCAGCTAAGGGAGAGCGAATTAATAGTCTTATATTCCAGCTCGAGCTGGTAAAAGTTATTTACTTTCTTTCCATTTTCTTCGACTATTAATCCTAAAGTTAATTTAGCCTCCACATCAATGAGATTGGTATTTTTAAACGGTGCCACCCGCAGCATTAATGCATTAATATCTTTGAAGGGCGCAATCAATGCATTATCACTGAATCGAAGATGAGCAACGGGCTTGGAAAATCTTCCATATAAAAGACCGGTTGCCAATGCAAGGCTTAATAAACCCAGCAAGGCTTCCAGTGCGGCGATGGCGCTTGCTGTAAAGCTAACAGGGCTTATACGGCCATAGCCTACGGTTGTAAACGTTTGGCAACTAAAGAAAAACGATTCGGCAAAATTATGAAGTGGAGGCCCCGAGATCATCCCGCCTAAATTGTTGACACCTACTATAAAATAGATCGTACCAAAAAGCAGGTTGGTTATGATATAAAAAAGAAGAATAGCCGAAAAGAATTTCCATCTCGGCATGAGGAGCATGGTATGATACCAGCTTATTTTTTCTAAAAAACCTATACCTCTTTTTTCAATATTGGGCCTGCCGTTTTTATTGACAAACCTGCCCCCGTAATCGGAGGAATTGACGCCAAAACCTGTATTGATTTCAGGCTTTAACCTGGAACTTATTTTACGAAGTATAGCCATAATTATGTTTCAAAAAAATTTTAGAATATCTCCACATTCCAATACAGGTAACCAGGGTTGTAAATACGGACGCAACGAGCAATTTCATATATATTGATGAATTTTGGAGCAACAAAAATATGACGAGATATAAAACAAACATGATTCCAAATTTGATGACCAGGTTTTGAACCGGTAACAGCCTGGAAACAGGAATTTTAAGTATTGACGCTGATTGCCATAAATAATAAAATACCTGGCACCACGTTGAAATTACAATAGAGAGGGCAATACCTCTGCTGCCCATAAAAGGGTACAATGAAATCATTAAAATGAGCGCTATAATAATATCAATAAGAGAGCCCGTCATAATTTTTTTCCCCTGTGAAAAGCATTGGAGGATGACACTGTAATTATTTATTCTTAGTGGAAGGATAAAAATACTTATTGTAAAAATCGGGATTGACGCATTGTATTTATCCTTAAATATTAATGAAAAAATTTCTCCCCTAAAAAAGAAAAGGAAAAAAAATAAAGGAAACACGATCGTTGAAAGCATATTAAAACTTTCCCTGAAAAGAGCCCGGATTTTATCAGTCCTGGTTATGTTTGCTGAAAATTCAATAAGCATTAAACTCCCTGCGACGCTTATTAGTAAGCCAAATAGCGGGATTTCAAAAGAGCCGTTAAAAAACACTGCAAAGTCAGATGTGGTGAGCAGGTATAATAAAAAAACTTTGTCCATCCATTTTGATAGTACACCCAGCACTTCGTTCAATCCCAGGTAACCCCAGTGCGCGAGGAATTTTTTTTCATCGGCAACTTCTTCATGGATTTCTTTTTTAAAAGGCACAATTGAAATAACTACAAGCTTTACGATTGAAATAACGGTAATACCTGCAATAAGATTAGCCAGTGAATAATGAGAAAGCAGTATATAAAGATGCCATCCAAAAAACAACAGTGAATAAAAAAAATTGATGAGGAAAGAAAGCTTTTCCCTGCCTCTCTTAACCAGCAGTGTTTCTACAACCGTTATTATATTTTGTATTATAATAAATGCAATGAGTAAAAACTTTTGGGATGTATTAAAATTTTTCGCAAGAAAGAAAAAAGCAGTCAGGCCCGCTGTCCATAAAGCAATGTAGAACCAGGTAATGAACTTCCTGTTGTTTTGTAAAAATGAAAAAAGAAAGGGGAGATTGGTGGAAAGTATCACCGAAGAAAATCCAAAACTAATGATCACATTTACGATGTTGGCATACATCCATACGCTTTGAAATGTTCCATAATCATCATAACTTAATTGCCTTGAATAAATAATTGTTATTAATAAAAGTGCCAGCAAAGGCATAATCCGTCCTAAAAACAACCATAAATATTTCCTGGTAATAAGTGGCTTGTAAGTTTGGGTAATGATAGTATTCATTTTTTTTGCAATGGAAATTTAACAACTTACGTCATTTACAAACATTGATGATAGTATAATTTCTCCAAATTAAATGTTTCTTTTAAATGTTGAGCCTTAAATACGGGATATGTATCCGGCTAAATAAATAAAGAGGTAAATTTTGCACAATAGAAAGCTATTGCAGCCGCTGAATGCTTTTTCTTATCTTCGCCGCCGATTATGAAGAACATTAGAAATTTTTGCATCATTGCGCATATCGATCACGGAAAAAGTACCCTTGCCGACCGTTTACTTGAGTTTACGCATACCATCACCGATCGTGAAATGCAGGCGCAGGTATTGGACGATATGGATCTCGAGAGAGAAAAAGGGATTACCATCAAGAGCCATGCAATTCAAATAAATTACAATACTAACGGTGTTGATTATGTGCTAAACCTGATTGATACTCCCGGTCATGTCGATTTCAGCTATGAAGTAAGCCGTGCGCTTGCAGCCTGTGAGGGGGTGCTGTTATTGGTAGATGCCACCCAGGGCATACAGGCACAAACGATTTCCAATTTATACCTCGCTATTGAGAACGATCTGGAGATCATCCCTGTTATAAATAAAATTGACATGGATGGCGCCATGATTCCCGAAGTTGAAGACCAGATAATAGAATTAACGGGGTGTAAACACGAGGACATTTTGCATGCCAGCGCTAAAACAGGGATCGGTATCGAAGAGATACTGGCTGCTATTATTAAGCGCATCCCTGCACCTAAAGGTGACTATGATGCTCCGTTGCAGGCATTGATTTTTGACAGCGTTTTCAATAGTTACAGGGGAATTTTGGTTTACTATCGCATCTTTAACGGGATACTAAAGAAGGGAGATAAAATAAAATTTTCGAATACCGGCAAAGAATACGCAGCAGACGAAGTGGGCATTTTAAAAATTGGCTTGTTACCCAAACCGGAAGTAAAGGCCGGAGATGTGGGTTATGTCATCACAGGAATTAAGAATGCAAAAGAAGTGAAAGTGGGAGATACCATCACCACAACTAATAATCCATGTAAAGAGTCTATCAAAGGTTTTGAGGAAGTGAAACCCATGGTTTTTGCGGGAATTTTTCCTATCAATACCGACGAATTTGAAGAGCTTCGTGATTGTATGGAGAAGTTGCAGCTTAATGATGCTTCCCTCACTTTCGAACTGGAAACATCACAGGCATTGGGGTTTGGATTTCGGTGCGGGTTTCTTGGAATGCTGCATATGGAAATAATCCAGGAAAGGCTGGAGCGGGAATTTAATCAAACCGTAATTACAACTGTTCCCAACGTAAGCTTTATTGCATACACTACGAAAGGAGAAAAAATAACAGTGAACAATCCTACTCAAATGCCCGACCCAGGCAGGATTGAAAAAATTGAAGAGCCCTTTATAAAAGCACAGATCATCACCAAGCCGGAATATATCGGCAACATTATGACACTATGTATCGGGAAGCGCGGGCTGCTTATTAACCAGGGTTATTTAACACCTACACGTGTTGAACTTACTTTTGAGATGCCTCTTACCGAAATTGTTTTCGATTTTTATGACAGGCTCAAGAGTGTTACCAGGGGATATGCCTCATTTGATTATCATCCTATTGGTTATCGTGAAAGCGATATTGTTAAAATGGATATTTTATTAAATGGAGAAAAAGTAGATGCGCTCAGTTCATTGATCCATCGCATGCGTTCGCAGGAATTCGGACGAAAGCTATGTGAGAAATTAAAAGACCTGGTTCCGAGGCAACAATTCCTGATAGCGATCCAGGCCGCTATCGGAGCCAAAGTGGTTGCACGCGAAAATATAAGCGCTATGCGTAAAGATGTCACGGCAAAATGTTATGGTGGAGATATCAGCAGGAAAAGAAAATTACTGGAGAAACAAAAGGAAGGTAAGAAGAGGATGAAACAAATAGGCAATGTAGAAGTGCCCCAGGAAGCATTTTTAGCTGTTCTGAAACTGGATGAATAAGAATTTTTATAAACTAAAACTTACATAATGTCCCAATTAGCTCTTAATGAAGAAATGAACATTGAGGTGAGAGTCAGGCTTATTGCCAAAGGAACAGACGATCCTCTTACTGGGCATGAATATGTGGTGCGGTTGTTTGATAAGGATATTTTTAATGATGATTTTCTTGGAGAAAGTGCGCCTGATGAAGATGGCGTTGCAAAATTCCTGCTCGAAAAAAAGCATTTTGCGGGCTTTGCAATGCTTGATGAGAAACCGGATTTTTATTTTGTGGTCTATAGGAACGAAAAAGAAATTTTTAAAAGCAGGGTAATGCAAAATCTGGATCTCACCGATATTGAAGAATTCAGGATGAAGGAAGGGGAACTTGTTGATCTTGGTACCTTTCTAATTGAAGCTTAAAAATTTACTTTACTTATTTTTAGAGCCCTTTCCTGAGTTTATTTTTGGGATACTGTCAGTTGGTTCCTGGCCGTTATCATTATCATCAGGCATCTTATTGCTCAATTTAGATTCGTCAATATTTCCCTGTGCATCTCTTATTGGCCGGGGCACCGGTTCCTGGCCCTCCGGAGTTTTTTGGGTGAAAACTTTTTGTATGTGAACCCATTTTCCGTCTTTCCATACAAGCCCTTCATAATCTCCATCAGGTATGTAAGTATATTTTTTTTGCGGTTCACCTGACTCTGAAATTAAATGTTCATAAATAATCATGTCCTGGTCGGGGTCATAAGTCAATCTCGGGCTTGCGTTTTTTTTATACTCCATGATAAACCTTGCCAGGTATTTTTTTATAATGCTGTTATCCTCGAAGCTGAAATATGATCCGCCGAAAACGGGTTGATCATTATTGAAAGTAAGTATTTCAATAATTTTTTTATTACTACTGATATTATTTTCATCATAACCCAGCAGCGTATAATAATTTTTTCCAAAAGCATGTTTTTCGACGAGCTTATAATATACTGCACCTATCCATCCAAAATTATTTCCGACCGTATCTTCTTTATCAATAGTAACAGCCGATTTATCAATGAGTGGAAAAAGCAGGAGTGAACCATCAGGAGTTTTCATTTGAATGGCTCCGTGTTGCCGGGTTACATTATCATTCACCACCATTTGCCAGGTGAATATTTTGAATGAACTGTCTTCAGGTACAAGTTTCGAAATTGTGATCAGTGAATCAAAAGGATAATAAAATGAATTTTTTATTTTAAGAGACCGCACCAATATTTTTGTGAACTGGCTGTCCGCATTGAACCTTGCTTCATCGGTTCTTCCCTGTATTATAGCGAGTGACAATGCTTTGAGCGAGTCTTCTTTTTTATGCAATTCTTTTCTTTCAGAGGAAGATATTTGGGCAACACAAAAATTGCCGGTTAGCACAAAGAAAATAATAAAAATCCCCGATCTGTTCATCAAAAGGTTTTGAACAAAGAAAACTGAATTTGCCTGAATTTATTGTTAACAGTCAAACTTTAACTAAGATATAAAGCCCTGGCAACAGAAATAAGGTCGTTGAAAACGAGGTCAATATCCGGATTATTCCAATCAATATCCTTGCGGGTAGTTGGTAAAAAAATATTTGCGGCTACATGTAAATTTCTACCGAATTTCATATCGCTCAGTGTATTTCCTATCATAATGCTTTTTGAAAAATCAACTTCGGGAAAATCGTTCTTTGCCTGCAGGCCCATGCCTGGATTAGGTTTCCTGTTAGGGCTTTCGTTATCAAAATCAACAGAATAATATACTTTATCAATTCTTGCACCTGCCTTTTCAAACTCTTTAACCATATTTTCATGAATAAGTTCGAGGTCTTCGAGTTTAGTAACACCTTTGGCAACACCGCGCTGGTTGGTTACAATAAATATTTTCCCAAATTTTTCAGAAAAAATTGTAAGCGCTTCTTTTACGCCATCGTAAAATTTGAACTCCTCCCACTTATGAATGTAATCCAGATGCTTCTCATCATTGATTACTCCATCACGGTCAAGAAACAATGTCCAGGAGTTGTCGATGTTTTTTAGGTTGAACAATTTGATGTAAGAGTTTAGGGTTGAGAAAGTTTAGGGTTGAGATGGTT
>JBDTZL010000148.1:0-6412 GCA_040005125.1 Ginsengibacter sp. | reverse complement strand
TTTGCAATGTATTGCAGGCTTGCAGTTTCAGTGCCTGCTTTTATTTTTATATAAACCATTCCGTAATTATAAGCCGGGTTCATGGTAAAGAACTGTGGTTCTATTTTTTCAGTTAAAGGCTTATAATGATAATTCTTTACTACGCCTGCAACCGTATAAGTTTCGCCATTCTCAAAACTGGTTATTTGTTGATTGATGGGGTGTTCCCAACCGGCTTCTTTTACAAAAGCTTCATTCACTAAAACTGAATGTGTTGAATCCGATGGATAATCGGGAGAAAAATTTCTGCCTGCAACAATTGGGACTTTAAGCAGGGGTAAGTAAGATGCATCAATGGTTGCAATAGAAATATTTACCTGTTTATCACCACTTACTTTTACAGTATTATTATTATACCCGCCATTTCCTGGAGCAACATCTTCTATATCATTGTTCTTCATTAATGCCCGCTTAAATAAAGCTGCTTCATTGTGTGTCATGCCCCATTTTCCAACCGTAACTAAATTACTATCATCATAACCTAAGCTTTGCGTAGTGAGATAGTTAAACTGTAAAAAAATAGCAAGCGTACCAATAATTAAAAATGATGCCAGGGCAAACTGAAATACTACCAACGACTTTTGTAAATAGTTTTTACCCGGAAGATTAAAGCGGCTGTATAATGTTTGAACAGGATTATAATTTGATAGTACTGCTGCGGGATAAAAGCCTGCTAATAAACCTGTGAGAACAAAAAGCGCTGAATAACCAATAACTAATTTTGCATTAAATAAATAAGAAAGTGAAAGTGCTTTGTTGGATAATTGACTGAATACGGGTAGTACTGCTATTAAAATAACAATCGCAAAACTAAAAGCGATAAGGCAGAGAATAGATGATTCGCTTAGAAATTGTATCATCAATTGCTTACGGGTGCCACCAATCACCTTGCGGATGCCTATTTCCTTTGCACGTTTCACGGAACGTGCCACTGTAAGATTTACAAAATTTATACAGGCAATGAGTAAAATAAAAAGTGCTATGGCTGAAAGAATATAAGAAAACGTTGCACTGCTTTTATCAGAAAGAACTTCATCCCGAGCTTGCACTTCTTTGTCAAGATGAATTCCAGAGAGTGGCTCAAGCACATAAGAAACACCAATATTATTAATACCATATTTACTTCTCATTTCACTAATAGATTCACTTGCATCAGCCTCAAAAACTTTATCCATTTTTGTTTCAACAGATTTCACATTTGCGTTTGGTGCAAGAAGAATGAAGGTGCTGAGAAAAGAATTAAACCAATTTCCGTTATTACTTTCATCTTCGGCTGACACTTTTAGAGGTAATAAAACTTTGAATTTTACAGATGAATTTTGCGGGCAATTTTTTGCAACACCAGTTACAACGTAAGGCACAAATTTGTCTCCCTTATTTAATAACATGGTTTTGCCCATAGCATCTGAAGTGCCGAAATATTTCTCAGCCATCTCTTCGGTGAGGACTATTGAGTTGGGCTCTGCTAATGCTGTTTTAGGGCTACCACTCATCAAAGGGAAAGTAAATACAGAAAAGAAGCTGGAATCTACATAAGAAATTTCCTGTGATTGAATATCACTGCCGGTTTTAATGTCTATTTGAGCTGGCTGAAATCGAACAAAGCTTTGTAGTTCCGGTATTTTTTCTGCAAAACGAGGACCAGGAAAATAACCTGTATAACTGTTATAATGAAAGTTTCCATCCTCTTTTGTAGTTTCCTTGTCTATACGATAAATCTGGTTTACATTTCTATGAAAGCGGTCAAAACTAATCTCATCGTTTAGATATAACATGATAAGCATGGCACAAGCCAGACCAAGGCTCAATCCTGCAATATTGATAAACGAATAAATTTTATTATGCAGCAAATTTCTGAATGCAGTTTTAAAATAATTTTTAAACATGGAAAAAAGTTTTACCAAACGCCTCAATGCCAGTGCCGCTATGATATTCAAATGATTATCAGCTATCTATGTTCAAAAAACAGTACAGTTACTGTACGATTTTGATACAAAAGATTTGCTTATGCGTACAGTGTGACTCGTCCTGGTATAACTATAAATGATTTTGAATAAACCGTACAACCTCTATACAAGTCAGCGTGGATTTTGCCGGGTGTTGTATTAGAGGTCAGGATCAGTATTTTTTTCTTCCCAATGTTCGTTATAGAGAAATGCAATAAAAACCGGACAATATTTGTATCGGAAACGAACTATTGCCTGGCAGTGATATAATTGCTTAATTTAATTTCAATAAATTGATAAACCGGTGTTCACAAAGAAGCATTACTTAACTGTTGACCAGGTAATATTTTTGTAAAGGAGGTTTAGAAACTATCTCCTTAACTCTGTCAATAACAGCGACGTAATCAGTACTTGCTTCAAATTTTTTTATATCCGATTCATCTTCCCATAATGAATAGGAGATGAACTCATCATTACCATCTGCAGGCTCCGGCAATAAAACTTGTTTGTTACCTTTTTGCATGCGAATAACTGGTAATATTTCGGTCATATAAATGTCCTTTGCTTCTGCCCGTTTTTCGGAAGGAAAGTATATGTATGTGAATCTTAAAAACATAGGAATTTGTTTAATGATTATGGAATTTATTAAAATAATGACGCAACTGCTAAAATAGAAATTATTTTTTTCTTTCAAAAGTTAATTGCAATTTTTATGACGGGTCATAGCTGCTGGCATAATTCATCCTGGCTATATTCAGGAGCAATTGAATAGTGGTTTTGTACCTGCACAAGAGCATTGAAATCATAGCGGTTTTATACATTGGCGCAACAGTAACAAGTATCGCTTACACGGGGCTAAAACTGCAATAGATCAGAAAAATTTGGGGAGCAACCCTGAACAGCTCAATAATTAAATCATACCCACTATTAATTTACTTTCTGAATTCACAAACGAAGAACAGTGAATAGTAAGGAAATAAAAAATGTTTGAAACGAATAGTAAATTAATACCTTCATTTGTCAATAAATAAAAGTCCAACCATACTTAAAAATCGCCTAGTGAAAAAAATAGAATCGGTTTATGAAAACCTGTTACAGCCATCTGATGACCTGGTTGCTGATATTGCTACAATAGATGGGGATATTATTATCCTCGGTATCGGTGGCAAAATGGGGCCGGGTCTTGCAAAGGTTGCAAAACAAGCTGTTGATAAAGCCGGGATACATAAAAGAATTATTGGAGTGGCACGTTTTTCCGAGCCTGGCTTACAAGAACAGTTAAATAAAGAAAGTGTGGAAACGATCAGCGCTGATTTACTGGACGATGATCAGCTAAATGCCCTGCCGGAGGTTAAAAATGTATTGTATCTCGCGGGAACAAAGTTTGGCACAAGCGGTAATGAATCCTTTACCTGGGCGATGAACGCATACCTGCCCGGACGTGTTGCGCAAAAATTTAAAAGCTCGAGGATCGTTGCTTTTTCAACAGGCAATGTGTACCCGTTAGTTCCCGTTGTAGGAGGCGGAGCAACTGAGAACCTGCCCCCTGAACCGATTGGAGAATATGGACAATCATGCCTTGGCAGGGAACGTGTTTTTCAATATTTTGCTTCTAAAAATAACACTCCGCTATTAATCTATCGTTTAAATTATGCCAATGATGTAACTTATGGGGTATTGCTGGAAGTAGCCAGGTCTGTTAAAGAAAATAAACCTGTTGACCTGGCAATGGGAACTGCCAGCGTGATCTGGCAGGGTGATGCAAATGAAATAGCGATCAGGGCATTGAAGCATTGCACTGTTCCGGCAAAAATTTTGAATGTAACAGGTCCTGAAACTGTATCATTCCGGTGGCTTGCTGAAGAATTTGGTGGTATGTTGGGCGTAACACCTCATTTTATTAACGAAGAACAATCCACCGCATTTTTATCCAATGCGGCCGAATCATTTCGTCTTTTTGGTTATCCTAAAGTGACATTGAAACAAATGATGGAGATTGTGCTTGAATGGTTAAACCAGGGTGGTAAAACATTAAATAAGCCAACTCATTTTTCAGAAAGAAAAGGAAAATATTAAACTATGACAACACATAAAGAACCGGATATTTCAATAACGAAATCATTGCAGGAAGGGGTTGTTATTCCTGCTCATCCGTTAGCATTAACTCACACGCGTCAACTTGATGAAAGCAGGCAAAGGTTGCTCACACAGTATTACATAGCGAGCGGAGCAGGCGGAGTGGCAGTAGGCGTTCATACAACAGAATTTGAAATAAGAAAACCCGGAATAGATCTTTTAGAGCCAGTATTAAATATAGCTTCTGAAGAAATTGAAACAGCCGGATTGAAACGCCCGTTTATAAAGGTGGCTGGTATTTGCGGGCCTGTTGAACAGGCACTCCGGGAGGCCGAACTGGCGGTAAAGTACGGATATCACCTTGGTTTAGTTAGCAATGGCGGGTTGCCAGGATATTCAGAAGCAGAGCTCATCAAACGCACGGAAGCAATTTCTCAAATAATTCCTGTCTTCGGGTTCTATCTTCAACCCGCTGCGGGAGGCCGTTTATTAAGCTATGAATTTTGGCGCGAATTAGCAGAAATTCCCGCAGTTCATGCCATAAAAATCGCCGCGTTCAACAGGTATCAAACACTCGATGTTGTAAGGGCCGTTTGCAACTCAGGCAGACGAAATGAAATTGCTTTATATACCGGTAATGATGATAATATTGTAGCGGATTTACTAACAACCTATCAATTCAAAGTAAACGGAGAACTTGTTGAAAAAAGATTTGTTGGTGGGTTGTTGGGACATTGGGCTTTTTGGACAGAAAAGGCGGTAGAACTCTTAAATGAAATTAAGCAATGTATTGCCGGAAATTATTCCGGAATGGAAAAACTATTGACCAAAGGAATTGAAGTGACAGATATAAATGCAGTAATCTTTGATGCAAAAAATTCTTTTCATGGCTGTATCCCGGGAATACATGAAATATTACGGCGCCAGGGTTTATTAGAAGGCAGGTGGTGCTTAAATCCACTGGAAGAACTATCCGCCGGGCAAATGGAAGAAATTGATCGTATCTATAATTCCTATCCATCTTTTAACGATGATGAATTTGTAAAAAAATTTCTTGAAACGCATAAGAAGATCAGTGTAAGCCTTACGGATTAATAACCAGGAATATGGCTTGCTATATTTATCAAGCTTCAATCCAGAATGGTTCTCCCTGGACCGGTTCTCTTTCCTGGAAATTAAAGTTCACCAGTTACCATTTGATATGTTCCTCAATAAACCTGGAAAGGCTTTCAGCCATTTGTTTATGTTCAGCCACGTTAGGATGGCCAGGTGTATTTTTGTAAGAGAAAAAATGAGTATATATTTTTTTATCCCCGAATGATGCCACTGCGTTTTCGATATAGCCAGGCCACCGTGAACCCGGCGATACCGCATCCATGTTACCCAGCACACAAATAATATTTGCTTCTGCATAATGGTTCCGTATACTTTGTATAAATTTCCGGTAGGATGATATAATAAAATCTTCGGTAGGTGGAGTTGTTCCGAATCTTCTTTTAAACTCGGGCCCATCGGGTTTATTAACGATGGCGTAATCATTTTGAAACAGGTTAATGATAACAATATCCGGGGTGGCTTTTGAAAAATCCCATACACTGTTTGAATCAAACGGGTTTTGACGATTGCATATATCAGGCATGACCATATTAAACCAACTTACCATTAAGCCGATTCCACTCCGGGCAATACAAGTATACCTGGCATCAAAATGCCTTGCGGTAACAGCAGCGTAACTAAGATAATTATTCTCTGTTCCGCCCGGAGCGTCCTCCTGATACATACCCGAACCACATGTAATTGAATTACCATAAAACTCAATCATTCTTTTTTTCGGATTCATAGAGCTGATAATAGTTCCCGCCGGTAATTGAAATCCATAGAACGAGCCAACACCATTCCAGGCTGTTCTTCTGAATATTTCAACCGTATGTTCCCCGTCACTTAGCTGAGATGCCAGTGTATAAGTTTTTTTAATTGTATCTGGTTTCAATATAGTAATACTATCTCCATCGATGATGATATTGTAATAATTACCCGCGCGCTGTTCTTTGAGTATTGCTTTGACGCCAGTGCCTTTAAACTTTATTTTAATTGAAGACCCCGGCCAGTATATTTCCGCAACACCGGGATTAACCAAGTCAATTCTTCCTTCATACTGAATGTCTTTATTATGTACATCAATACTTGTAATTGATTCCTGCGCATATACATTTGCACATAACAAACCAGTAATGATTGGTAGCAGGCAATTGATATATTTCTTTTTCATTATAGTCCTGATTATTTATCGCTGATTTGAAAGTTTTTTAAGAAGCAGTAACAGTAGCTTTACATGCTTACCGTCTATTTTT
>JBDTZL010000261.1:0-6429 GCA_040005125.1 Ginsengibacter sp. | reverse complement strand
TTGCGAACGCTGCGACCTGAACACAGTGCGTCTACCAATTTCGCCACCCGGGCATGGAAGTGCAAATATAATTTCAAAAATTTATTAAATTAGCCATTGTGTGTGGGAAATAATTTTATCCAAAATATTTTGATGAACGGCTATAAAAAACAGGTTTTTTTTATAATCTTTAAGGTTCACCATAAATTAAACTGTTATGACTTTTAAAAATGCAATAAGCTGGTTTGAAATCCCAGTCACCGACCTGGAGCGCGCAACTCAATTTTACGAAACCATATTCGGGATAACACTTACTCCAATGGATACTCCCGAGATCAGTCTGCGCATGTTTCCGCTTGAGGATATGATGACCGGCGTAGGTGGCGCCCTGGCAGATAGTAAGGGTTTTCATAAGCCTTCTTCAACCGATGGCGTGCTGATTTATTTAAATGCAAATCCTGATGTTCAGAATGTATTGGATAAAATAGAAGCTGCCGGTGGAAAGATTGTTGTACCTAAAATGGAAATTCCGGGCTATGGCTTCATGGGAGTGTTCGTTGATAGCGAAGGAAACAGGATCGCAGTGCATTCTGTTCCGGAAAATAAATAACTATGGCTTACGACTGGAGCGCCTTTACAAAAAAATAGCAATATAAAATCGGAGGCGCAATAATCGTATGCAGCCTTTGCAACCAGGAATGGAATGGAAAGCTGGTTTCTCCGTAGGTGTGCGTATAAACATCCTGGTGGCGCCCTGTTAGCCGATAAAGAATTCGCAAAAGACGATGATGAATATGCATGGTTGTGGCATGGTTACCCCGACAATGTAAATGAACATGGAAAAATTTTGAAGGCAAACGGCAGCAATCTTTTTGAATTACTTTTAATGCTAATGGTTCCAACGACATGATCGTTGAGGTAACTATTCAAGAGGAACAGGAAGAGTGCATGGTAAGCCTCAAACAATATAACATACCAATAGATGAAGCCGGCAAAACCAATTATCATATCGGTTGCATGGAAGGATGGGTTTTTTACCTGGCCGATTTAAAATCAATCCGGGAAGGCGGGATCGATTTAAGAAATAAAAACCCTGACATTAAAAAAGTAATCAATGCATAACATGCAATACGATCACGAAAAGTCTCTCGCGGTTTTGGAAAGAATTCCTGTTGTGCTCAAAGCATTACTAAATGATTTGGATGACGCCTGGACCATGAATAATGAGGGCCCGGAAACATTCAGCCCTTTTGATGTAATGGGGCATTTAATTCATGGTGAAAAAACAGACTGGCGGCCACGGATACAGCGTATCATTGAACATGGAAATACAAAAGCTTTTGACACATACGACCGGTTCGCCATGTATGAAGAAAGTAAAGGCAAAACTATTAACCAGTTGTTGCATGAATTTGAAGTTATAAGAAATGAAAATATAACCTGGTTAAAGTCTTTGAATATAACAAACGCAGACCTCAATAAAAAAGGCATGCATCCCCAACTGGGGGAAGTATCTATGGAAAACCTGCTGGCTACATGGGTCGTGCATGATCTTACGCATATCGCACAGGTAACAAGAGTAATGGCCAAGCAATATAAAGAAGTAATGGGCCCATGGACCCAATTTTTCAGGATCTTAAATTTTTAAACCAGTACTTTTAGTCTAAAATTGTATTATGAAAAAATTATGCATTGTATTAGCTCTTGCCCTGCCAATGGTATTTCAGTTTTGCTCATCATCAAAAAAATCACGAAGCGCCATGGTAACTCCTAAAATTACTTACATGGCAAATGTGCAACCCACTATTGTTGGCAATTGCTCTCCCTGTCACATACCGCCGAAAGGATCTAAAAAAGCATTTGATAACTATGACTCCGTAAGATCAAGTATTGATGACATAATAGCACGGATACAAAAGCAGCCGGATGAAAAAGGATTTATGCCTTTCAAACATCCAAAGCTTTCAGACTCTGCCATTATGGTATTTGTAAACTGGAAGAAGGATGGATTAGTTGAGAAATAGGGCCACGGATTACACAGATTGCACGGATTACGATATTAATCTATGGAGATCTGTGCAATCTGCGGCAAAAAAATTCATAAAAAAACGGGCCGTACTAAGGCCCGTGTTTTAATTTCAAATAGTCTGGATTTAATTTGTCTCAAACTTTCACCCAAAAGATTAAGCCTGCTCTGCTTCCACATTAATTGAAGATTCTGCGATCTCTGTTAATTTCTCATCTGCTTCTTTTTCTTCCTCCAGAGTTTGGTGTAAAAGTGAAGCAACTTCGTCTTCACCTAAAGTTTTTGCAAAGGTCACCAATGTACCGTAAGTGGCGATCTCATAATGCTCAACTTTTTGTCCTGCTGAGATGATGCCTGCATCACGTACAGCGCCTTCTTCTGTATCTTCCATTATTTCTTCAGCTTCTTTAACGAGTCCTGCCATAGCTTCACATTTTTTAGCCCGCGCTGCTTTTCCCAATATTTTAAAGGTTTCTTCCAGCCTCTGAACATGGCCTTTGGTTACTTCGAGATGGTCGTTGAGTGCACTTACCAATTCTTCGGAGGTGGCATTTTTGGCCATTTTAGGAATTGCTTTTGTCAAAGCCTTTTCGGCCCAATAAATGTCTTTTAATTCATCTTCAAAAAGATCGCGCAATCCCTGCGCAACTTTTGGATCGCTCTTCCGGGCAGTTTTAGAAGCCGCCTTGGTCCCATTTTGAGATCCATTGGATTTTGATGTACTCGATTTCATCGTTTTTATTTTATGGTTATAAATTTATTTTCAATAAGAGTTATTAATAAATATGCCAGATTTTTAAAAACGCAGGATTAAAAAATTATACCTGTTTTAAGGGGGATTATTGACGATTTAACCGGCTTATCGTATTAATACAAAGGTTTTTTCTCCACAAAATTCCACATCGTAATATTATATGAGTAAATATTTACACATATGTTTCAAATAGCCTTTACTTTTAGTGAACCATATGTAAAAAAGTGTTGGCATGTTAATTACATAGTATCCTCATCAATTGAATAAAATGCTTTCAAAAAAAATAACCTCCTCTTTTGAAAAAGCGGCAAAAAAGACACCTCTGCCCCGCGGCCTTACGCCCATGCTCGCGACCCTCGTGGATAAACCCTTTGATGAACCTGGATGGATCTACGAAGTAAAATGGGATGGTTATCGTGCGTTGGTTTATTTGAACAAAGGCGAAGTAGATATGCGTTCGAGGAATAATAAAATTTTTGACGAAAAATTTTATTCTATTCATAACGCATTAAAAAAATGGAAAATTAACGCGGTAATAGATGGTGAAATCATCGTTGCAAATGATAAAGGCATATCTGATTTTGGTAACCTTCAAAGCTGGCGCAGCGAAGCCGACGGCGAACTGGTATTTTATGTTTTTGATATTTTATGGCTGGACGGCTATGACCTTACTCAATTGCCGCTGGCTGAGAGAAAAGAAATATTACAAAAGATTTTCCCTGCAATAAATAGCATCAGGCTCAGTGAAACTTTTGATGCCGGGGCAACTGAATTTTTTGAAGTGGCAAAAAAAATAAACCTCGAAGGTATCATAGCAAAAAAAGCGGACAGCAAATATTTTCCCGGTGACCGCTCAAAAGAATGGCTTAAAATTAAAACAGGCAAAAGGCAGGAAGTCGTGATCGGCGGGTACACGAATAATGAAGGAAGCAATAAGCCTTTCAGCTCATTACTTGTAGGAGTTTATGAGAAAGGGAAGTTCCAATACACCGGTAAAATCGGCACGGGCTTCTCACAAAAATTACAAAAGGAAATGATGCAGCAATTCAGGCCGCTTATCATAAAGGAATCTCCTTTTACTTTTGTGCCTGATATAAACAAGCCTTCACGTTTTCGCCCGAACCCTCCCAGGGCAACAGCCACATGGCTTAAGCCTCAATTAATTTGTGAAGTGAGCTATGCAGAGATGACTTCAGATGGAGTTATGCGGCATCCGTCTTTTGAAGGGATGCGGGAAGATAAAAATGTAACCGAAGTTGTACAGGAAAAAGAAAAACATACCATGGAAATTATAACCGCACCTTCGCCTTCAATAAAGAAGAGCGCCAAAAAATTGAAGCCGAAAAATGAAGCCGGCGAAAAGACAACAGCTAAGAAGGTTAGTAAGGCCGGTAATGTGACTCTTACATCCAGGCTTCTTAAGTCTTCGGAAAATAAAGAACGTAAAACGCTCCTTAATCCAAAAGACAAATCACAAACGAGAAATATAAGCGGGTACGACATTACTTTCAACAACCTTAATAAAATTTATTATCCGAAAAAGAAAGTAACCAAACGGGATGTAGTGAATTATTATTATCTCGTTGCGCCATACATGCTGCCCTACATGAAAGATCGCCCGCAGACTTTAATACGGTATCCAAATGGTATAGATGGTGAAAGCTTTTACCAAAAAGATGTAACCGGCAAAGTGCCCGATTGGGTAAAACAATTTCCATATAGCAGCGATCGTGGCGGAGACCGTAACTTCCTGGTATGCACCAACGAGGCCAGCCTCCTGCTGATCGCATCTCTCGGCGGCCTTGAAATGCACCCATGGAGCAGCCGCGTACAAAAGCCCGATAATCCCGACTGGTGCATCATTGATCTTGACCCCGCCGATAAAACAACTTTTGAGCAGGTTATTATTGCAGCGCAAACAACAAAAGAAGTGCTCGATGCTATTGATGTGCCCGCATATTGTAAAACTTCCGGCGCTACGGGTATGCACATTTATATACCGCTTGGCGCAAAATATACTTATGAACAAAGTAAGGAGTTTGGCAGGGTACTCGTAACGATTGCCAATGCAAAAATTCCCGGGTTCACAAGTATTGAACGCATGATACAAAACAGGAAAGGAAAACTTTACCTGGACTTCTTACAGAACCGCCCGCAGGCAACTCTTGCTGCCCCATATTCTTTGCGGCCAAAACCTGATGCAACCGTAAGTATGCCGTTGCATTGGGATGAAGTAACAAAAGGATTAAAGATGAAAGACTTCACCATCTTTAATGCGATGGATAGGATAAAACAACACGGCGATATTTTCAGCGGTGTATTGGGGAAAGGCATTAATCTGAAAAAAGCTATAAAAAATATTGAAACGGTTTTTGGAAAACAGGAGATGCATAAATCATTGAGGTGAGATAAGATTGATAGTCATTGGGTCAATAGGTCATTAAGTGGTAGCTGTCGTTTCAATAAAGTTTTGGAAGGATTTAGCATTGACTACTGACCACTGACCAATGACCACTCACGACTCACTATTTTATCTTCTTGCAAGGTATGTTTTGGCCCCCTTGGTGAAGTATAAAACCATTTACTTCTTTTTTATCATTTCTTGTAAATTCTATCTCTATATCCTGTGATTTTACAAAGAAATAATCTTCCTTTTCAGCATAAATAACTGCGGGCGGTTGTCCTGTTGGTGATGCCATAAGCTCGCCATCTTTTATACTCATGATTACATTCAGGCCGGGTTTTATTTCATACTCACCCTCAAATTGTTTCAATGTTTCTTCCGGCACTTTTATAATGGTTTTTTCTTTTGGGAGCTCATATTCTTTGTTGTACAGGATAGAGAAAATGCTTTTGGTGATATCTCCAAGTGTCACGTCCGATGCATTACTCAGCAGTATGATGCATATATCATCTTCCGGAACACGGGCTATGTTGGTAGTAAAGCCATGAATGCCACCACCATGCCCCACCCTTCTTTTGCCTTCTATACTGTCTATCCCCCAACCATACCCATACTTATTTCTTACGGGTGTATATGCTTTTTCCTGCTGTGCTTTTGATAAGATGGTATTATTCTCCAATGCCTTGTGCCACAGGTAAAGATCACCTGTAGTAGAGTAAATAGCACCGGCAGAAAAAGAGACCGATGAATCTACAATGGGTGCTTTTGCTGTGTCTTTATCGTTGAGTTTGAAATAACCAATTGCCTTTTCATTACTTTTTAAGTGGGTGAAATCAAAACCGCTGTGTGTCATTTGCAGTGGTGTAAAAATATACGTGCGCACTGCCTGCGCGTAAGATTTTTTTGTTACCGCTTCAATAATATACCCCAGCAATGAGTAGCCACTGTTAGAGTAATTCCAACCTGTTCCGGGTGAAAAATCGAGCGGCTTGTCTTTAAACAAAGCCATCATCATTTCACGGGTTGCCGGTTTGGTTATTTCATTAGCCATAAAGTTTTGGTCATTGGTATAATTGTAAATTCCGGAAGTATGCGTCAGCAATTGTTCTATCGTGATGCTGTCACCCTTAGGATATTTTGGAAAATATTTACTTAGCTTATCAGACACGCTCAATTTTTTTTCTTCCTGCAGTTTGAGAATGACGGCTGAAGTAAATTGTTTGGTAATAGAACCCAGCTGGAAAATTGTTTGTTCATTATTCAATA
>JBDTZL010000105.1:0-6468 GCA_040005125.1 Ginsengibacter sp. | reverse complement strand
TATGGATGCAGAAAAAGAATTAATAATTAAAGCCTTAAAAAAACACCGGGGCAAAAGAAGAGATGCCTCAAGCGATCTTGGTATCAGCGAACGTACCTTATACAGGAAATTGAAGGAATATAACATTAATGAATAAGCGCAATTGTTTAATCCGGTAGTTATCGCATAAGCGACAAGTTAATTTTTATAGTCGAATCGCTGTGAATAAAGCGCAGCAAGAATTTAGGGGTATTTTGAGGAATCGTGTTTTAATGAAAATCTCTATTTGGGCTGAAGAGAAAAATGAACCACATAGGCGTAACATAGACACATAGGTGAATACATAGTTTTTCTATGTGAAATTCTATGTGTCTATGTGGTTCCGGTAAAATATAAATAACTCCTTAGCCTGACGCCAACGGGATAGCTGTCGGAAGTACAATTGTGTGTCTTGGAATCGGTTGTTAGTTTTTACTTTTGAATTAAACGGTTCAGGAAATTATCCTACTAAAATGAAATTTAAATCGCACATAAGATTGCTGGCTCTCGTGAGCTTATTGTTTTTTACTTTAAGTTATGCTACCTGCAAATATTCCACAAAAGACACCGCCCCTATTCCTGCTGATATAAAAACTTTTCGTGTAAATTATTTAGAAAATAAAGCAAGGTATGTAAACCCGCAGCTCACTCCCGCAATTACCGAAAAACTTAAACTAAAAATAATCGGGCAAACGAGGCTGAGACAAACCAACAATGATGATGCACACTACGACATCAGCGGTTATTTAACTGATTACAGCGAAACAACCACAGGTATTTCGGGGCAAATTGCCAGCACCAACAGGCTGAATGTTACCTTTCATTTGGTTTTCAAAAATTCACTCGACCAGACAAAAGATTTCGAAACAGACGTAACAAGCAACTATGATTTTTCTGCAAATAAAACTTTGCCGGATGCAGAATCTCAACTTTTTGACCAGATCGTAAAGAATGTAACTGATGCCATTTTCAATAAAATATTTTCAAACTGGTAACAGTTAATAAAATTATTCCATGGACGAAGGGATCAATTATTCTGAACATTTTTATCAACAGGCATTACGGGATCCCGGCGTGATGGAAAAAAATGCAAATGATTATCCTTATTGTTCTTTGGCCGGTTTTTTACTATTGTATCATTATAAAAAAACAAATCATCCCGGCTTTGAAAAGCTTTCCAAAAAAACAGTTTTACATTTCAAAAATGCAAATTGGCTGCAATTCCTTTTAGATCAAACACCTGATGAAAAAATAAAGGAAGGAAATGAAATAAATGATGAAGAAGTTACCCATACGCTATATGATCCGAATCCGGGGAATGAGATTGAAGTAACGGAAAATAAACCTTTACCTGCAGAAGATTTTGAATTAAAATCAGGTGCGGCGCCGGAAATTCCGGGGGCACAAATTTCTCAAAAAGAACCGGCAAAAGCTATTGATATTGCTGAACCTGCTTCCGGGGAGATGGCCTTCGAACCCTTGCATACAATTGATTATTTCGCATCGCAGGGAATTAAAATAACCGAAGAACCGATGGCAAATGATAAACTTGGAAATCAAATGAAAAGTTTTACTGCATGGTTGAAAAGTATGAAAAAAATACATCCCTCAAAGATTGAAGAGCAGGATTTAGTTACCGAGAAAAAAATTCAAAATTCTGCGGAAGAATCAAACATTAATGCAGAAGTACTTACAGAAGCTATGGCTGAAGTGTTAATTAAACAGGATAAAAAGGAAAAAGCAATTGAAATGTATAACAAATTAAGTTTGATTAATCCCTCGAAAAGCGTTTACTTTGCAGCGAAAATTGAAAGTATAAAATCAAGTTGATATGTTAATAGTTTTTGGGATCATCATCATCATCGCATCCATAATTTTAGGTCTTATTATACTTATTCAAAATCCAAAAGGTGGCGGACTTTCATCTTCATTTGGCGGATTGGGTAATCAGCTAATGGGCGTGAAACAAACGACGGATGTGCTTGAAAAAGGAACCTGGCTGTTTGCAACGATCATTGGCGTACTGTGCCTTACATCTGCTATGTTCATTCCAAAAACAGCCGGGAATTCAAAAGATAATCAAATGTATGAGGCACCGGTTAGCACGCCTGTACAGTCGCAACCTAATACCGCTCCATTGCAACAACCCTCAACACAGAGTCCCCCAACACAAAAAAAATAAATTATTAAACGTCCTGCCTAACCAGACAGGAAATTATTATCCCCCTGTCTCATCAAAGACAGGGTTTTTAATTACATTTAAAGAGCATTTGGAATCACACTGTTTTATGCTACATACCTTCCTTCATTTTTTCAATACATATTTTAAACCGGTCATTGAATTTTTAAAATAAAATGCAACCCAGAAAAATTATTTTGTTTATATGGCTGGCCGTATTTCTTATAGCAGCTTATTGCGGCTGGATGTTTTTTGGCCCAACGGTACAATCTCCTGATGGAAAATTTTTTTATATCCATACAGGAGCCACTTACCAGCAAGTTAAAGACAGCCTTAAAAAAAATAAAATTATTGCTTCTGATTTTTGGGTTGATAAAGTTGCCCGGTATTCGGGCTACGATAAAAATGTAAAGCCCGGTAAATATAAAATTGGTGAAGACATAAGTGTCGTAACCCTGGTAAAGATGCTTCGCTCAGGAAGGCAAAGCCCCGTAAATCTCGTTATAACAAAACTCAGAACAAAAGAAGAGCTTGCAAAAAAAATAGGCGAAAACTTTGAAGCTGATTCGTTAAGTTCCATAAAATTCTTAAATAATAATGATTCAATCCTGCAATTTGATGTAGATACTAATAGTGTGATCACGATTGTAGTCCCAAATACTTATACATACACGTGGAACACCCCCATTCAAAAAATTTTAAAAAAGCTATATGCAGAGCAACAAAAATTCTGGAACGATGAAAGAATAAGAGAAGCAGAACGCCTCCATTTAACACCTAAAGAAATTTATACGATTTCTTCATTGGTAGAAGAAGAAACCAATCGCCAGGAAGACAAGGGCAAAATTGCAAGTGTGTACATAAACCGGCTAAGAAAGGGTATGAAACTTGCTGCTGATCCTACGATAAAATTTGCCATGAAAGATTTTGGGCTCAAAAGAATCTATTACAAATACCTGAGCTATCCATCTCCTTACAATACTTATATTCATACCGGGCTCCCACCGGGCCCTATTAATACACCGTCAATAAAAACAATTGATGCTGTATTGAAAGCTCCGGAAACTGATTATTTATTTTTTGTTGCCCGTCCGAATTCCGGTGGCCTGTCTGATTTTGCAAGTACTTTCCAGGAACATTCTGTTTATGCCAGAGCTTATCGCGATGCATTGGATAGCGCTTTAAAGGAGAGGCAGGAAAATCAATAAATTTTTAACGGTGAAATATAGATTTTTAAAATGCAAATTCTTACACCAAATAAAAAATCACTCCTGAATTTTGGTAAAAGCGGTACGCATATTATTAAATGTTCATCCTGTTAATTATTTAATAAGGAGAAGCAGGACATGGGTACCACCCGGTTTCCAGGGTAATTCGTTATATGAAGTAATGAAGAATTATGGTGAAGGTTTTAGTATCCCACACCTTACAGAAAGGGCTGCGGCGATTTCATATAATTTTATTATGGCGATACCGCCAACCTGTCTTTTTCTTTTTACACTTATCCCCAGCCTCCCATTTGTATCAAAAAGAGCATTGAAGCATCAATTGCATGGATTAATAACCGATATAATTCCTGCACAAACCAATAACCAGGGAATAATACAATTTGTAGACGGATTTATTGATGGTTCAAAAATCGGTCTCATATCATTTACATTTATTTTATCATTGTTTTTTGCCTCCAATGCCGTTATGGGGCTGATGCGGTCTTTTAATAAAGACTATATCGGATTTCAAAAAATTAAAGGATTAAAAAAAAGATGGAGAGCAATTAAGCTAACTGTATTACTTTTTAGTCTTTTACTGCTTTGCTTTATTTTGTTGCTCATGCAAGGTAATCTTCTAAACCTGCTTGGTATAACAAACAGGCACGTGAGACATATAATATTATATGGAAAATGGATCTTTATTATAGGCCTCATTTTTTATTCCTATGCCTTTATTTATAAATATGCCCCTTCCACAAAAGAAAGATGGAAGCTCGTGTCACCCGGAGCTGTTATTGCTACTTCTCTAAGTATCATTGCTACCATAGCATTTTCTGCTTTCGTAAATAATTTCGGGCGTTACAACATTCTTTATGGGTCAATAGGAACCATAATGGTATTAATGGCAATGATCTTTCTAAATTCACTGGCGGTTATTATTGGTTTTGAATTTAACCTCAGCATCAATTCCCTAAAATCAATTTCAGAAGAAAAAAAAACTTAGGATTGCTATCGATCTTTACCCACCACCTGTAACCACGCCCCATCTGTACCGGAATTATACACCTTTTTGCGCTTTGCATATTCTAAAGTAATTTTGCAACGCTTTTTTATAATTAAAAATCAAATATAATATGGCATACGATGTAATAGTACTGGGAAGTGGGCCGGGAGGCTATCCGGCGGCGATACGGGCTTCACAGTTAGGAAAAAAGGTAGCAATAGTTGAGCGTGAAAGCCTGGGTGGCATTTGCCTTAACTGGGGATGTATACCCACAAAAGCATTACTCAAAAGCGCCCAGGTATACGAATATGCCAAGCATGCTGCCGACTATGGGGTAGAGGTGACCGATCCAAAGCAAAATTTTGGAAATGTAATCAAACGCAGCCGTGGGGTGGCCGATAAAATGAATAAGGGCGTTACCTTCCTGATGAAAAAGTATAAGATCGACGTAGTGATGGGCAACGGTAAATTAACAGCTCCCAATAAACTGGAAGTCACTGCTGCCGATGGCACTAAACAAACACTGGAAGCCAAAAATATTATTATCGCAACAGGTGCCAGGGCAAGAGAATTGCCCGCGTTAAAATTAGACGGTAAAAAAGTGATCGAATACCGGGTTGCTATGAATTTGCCCAGCCAGCCAAAATCCATGATCGTAGTCGGTTCAGGCGCAATCGGTACGGAGTTTGCTTATTTTTATAACAGCCTCGGCACAAAAGTTACCATTGTAGAATTTTTACCAAGAATCGTTCCGGTGGAAGATGAAGACATTTCTAAAGAACTGGAAAAGATTTTTAAAAAGCAAGGTATCACTATCATGACGAGCAGCGAGGTAACCAGTGTAGATACCAGTGGTGAAGGAGTTAAAGCAACTATAAAAACAAAGGATGGTGAAGTACGTCTTGAAGCTGAGATATTATTAAGTGCTGTGGGGATCGCAGCCAATATTGAAAATATCGGTTTGGAAGAAGTAGGCGTTAAAACGGATAAAGGAAAAATAATTGTTGATGCCAACCTGTTAACCAATGTTCCCGGCATTTATGCAATTGGAGATTGCACACCCAACCAGGCACTTGCTCATAAAGCTACTAAAGAAGGTATCAATGCGGCTGAACATCTCGCCGGAAAAAAACCGGATCCGATAGATTATAATAATGTACCCGGATGTACTTACTGCACTCCTGAAGTTGCATCGGTAGGTTATACAGAAAAAGCGGCTAAGGATGCGGGTTATGAACTTAAAGTGGGGAAATTTCCTTTCATTGCAAGTGGAAAAGCAACAGCAGTTGGCGACACAACAGGTTTTGTAAAAATTATTTACGATGCCAAATATGGAGAATTGCTGGGCTGTCACATGATTGGATATAATGTTACCGAATTGATTGCAGAAGTTGTAACAGCCCGCAAGTTAGAAACTACGGCACATGAAATATTAAATGCCATTCATCCGCATCCTACGATGAGTGAGTCTGTGAAAGAAGCGACAGCGGTGGCTTATGGGGAGGCGACGGATTTATAAGGTACGAAGTGAGACGTACGATGTACGATGTTTGGGGCTTTCATTACAATTCTTTCAGGCATGTTAGTATCGTTGGAATGCTTTCTGGTGCGCTGTTTTAATCTCTTTTGCTAATGATGCAGGTTGCAAAACTTTCATATTGTCGCCGAAGGAAAGTAATTCCATTACCAGGTCGTGGGTAACGTAAAGCTTTAATTTTATCTGTAATTCATCTTCGTTGTCAATTAAAATCTGTTGTGTTTCGTGAAGGGGCAAAGACTTTATATATTTTCCCTGGAAGGGGTCAAAAGATAAAATAATGTCCAGCGGTTCTTTATCGTTTGGGCTGATAATTCCAAAACAATAACGGTAATTTTCTTCAATATTATAAGTCTCTGGAAATTCAAATTTGCTGTTGGTTATTTCGAGATTTTGTCAAACCGATGGTATCTAATGGCGAGGGACAGCAAGGACGGCAACGTCAAAAGCTTTGCCCTTGACCGCTTTTAAATTCTTTTAAGGCATAAGGATCAACCGTTCTTTCGTTTATTTCTTCCTC
>JBDTZL010000333.1:0-21827 GCA_040005125.1 Ginsengibacter sp. | reverse complement strand
TAATGGATGTGTATTTATTTCCCTTTTCCAATCAATTTTTTTTGCAACGAATTTTACTGGCGCAGGTCTCCAGACCTGTGCCTTTCCTTTACTATCTCTCCTCACTAATCAATTTTACTATTTGGCCTTATTTCTTATCTCTCTATTGCCCTCTGGCATTTTTCAAGTTTGGTTTGGATCGCCAGGTTGCCTCCGTACCAAAACGGGTCTGCTTATCTTTCAATAATTCAAGTTTTTCGGCGGCCGGATAATGATACAGCAATCGATTTGTTCCGGTAAAAAGGAAACTTGAAATAAGCACTGCAGCACTTGCCATAATCCAGGCCTTCCGGTAGCGCTTTTTATAATTTTCCTGCTCCCCGATTATTATCTTTTCCTGCTCTCCAGGCAATAATAAAACAAGGACGGTAACAATAAGGCCATTCACAAATATGCTCCATTCAGTTAGTAAACGCGCAGAGGTAAATCCCGGCAGTGCACGTTCGAAATTCGCAACAATCATCAGCCAGAGAAGAATAATAAAAATCAATTGCCCTTTGCCAAGCGAGGTTTTGGGAATTATTGGAAGTGGCTTTCGTGAATGCTTAAAAACTATAATTACGCAGGCTGTTACCAACAAGAGCCATGATACATTAAACCATCCTTCAGGCGACAGGTGCAAAAAATCCATTCCGGGCAATCGGCCCAGCAACGGCATGTCCCATTGTGCTGCGACTGTTTCTGTAGATCCGCCCGGTGAAGTGATAATCTTTTGCCACGCATCATGGTTTAGTCCCTTACTCCAAACCTCTACATTTCCCACTACATTGAACCAGGTAACGCCAAGAAGAACAAAAAGTGTTGCAAAGATCCTTGTCAGCCTGCCGGATTTTAATTTTTCTCCATTAAGCAAATTCTCCTTTTCCTGAATCTTTATTCGGGACGCAAGTAATCCTAATGTAACAGCAACGGCGATACCATTTATAAAACCGTAACCCTGTTCAAAGAAGCTATGCCAGTTTTGATTTTGCCAGTTTGCCCATGCTGAAGAGACCTCATTATATTTTGGCGTTCCCCGCAAAATGCCTTTCCACTCCAGGATCTTTGGATTACCAAAAGCAATTAAACTGGTTTTAATGAATTGTGCACCCGCAAATCCAAGCCCCCCGATAGTACCACCGATTACTGAGGCCCATGCCACGGGCCGCAGGTTATTCCGCCAAAGCCAGATACTGCCTCCGGCAAAAATTCCAATCATGCCGGCCCAGTTATCTCCCCGCGGAGGAGTCATACGCAACCCGCCATACTGAGTAAACAAATTACCTCCTAAAACAGGAAAAACCAGGAATGAAATAAGAAAGCCACCAGCCATATAAACAAAAAAAGACGCCCCATTTCTGAACTTTCCGTAAATAAGAAAATACACAGATATTCCTGCAATCAGCCCGACGAGCCAGCCAATGTGTTGTGGATAATCACCAAAAAACTGGGGCCAGTTATTTAACAAATCCGATGCAGCGTAATCGTGTAGCCCGGTTGCAGGATTTACATAAGCCGGATCGCCCTGGAAGTATGTAAGTGCGGATGCAAAACGTTGTTCCCATCCAACCATCGGTAATAATAATTGCATTCCTAAACCCGCCATAGCACCCGTTATAGCAAAGACTGGAAGTAAAAACCTGTTCCTGTCGCCCCGCCGCTCCCACAGATCATAGACCCCTATTCCAAGCAATGCGAAAATAGCTGACAGGTAATTAGAGTCAAACCAGTATAGCGGGTTTTCATGCCTATGCCATGTTGAATCAAATTGGGCTTTAGGTGCTAACCAGCCGGAAACAGGATCCTCAACAATATGAAGTAATATCCATGCGCCAAAAATAAACAGCAGCGGCTTGAAGATTTTTACTATTTTTTCTAAAGATGCTGCCGCGGGAAAGGCTGTTCCCATGACCCCCATACCGGCCCATAAAAACCCCATTATAAAAAGACAGAAATACCCGTACAATTGCGAAAGGGCCCGTCCGCTTTCGGTATACGACATTACCTGCATGTAAGATTGAGAACCACCCAACCCCCATCCCAATGCACCAAAAAAAGCAAAATAGGAAACCCGGTCACGCCAATCCTTTCTGCCCGATAACAGCGCAACGGTAATCGCGGCTAAACAACCCGCAAATGCAGCGCCATCTTCATGCCCGAAATTTCCGCGAATTCCCCAGCCAAGCGATAAGGAAAGTGAAACCAGCAGCAGTGTTCCCCAACGCCAGGATGGATTTTTACTTTCCATTTCTATGTTTGGATTATTGGTTTCATTTCACTTTTGCAGCTTTATTTTGCTTGTTGTTTTTATCAGCAATGGAAGGTATTTTCTCATTCAGCAGAACAAAACTATATCAGCATACATCATTAAA
Source organism: Ginsengibacter sp. (assembly GCA_040005125.1). GTDB lineage: Bacteria > Bacteroidota > Bacteroidia > Chitinophagales > Chitinophagaceae > Ginsengibacter. Next base: position 19,437 of record JBDTZL010000333.1, on the reverse strand, counting down.
ACTCCACGATTATGACGAATAATTCACTTATTTGGTTTTTCGCTTTGCTTTTTTTTAAACACAGCAAACTCTGTAGTTTGCTTAAGAAAAATCAGGTGTCAGCCGGGCGGGCTAATTGCCAGGATTAAAATTCTAAAAACGAAAAGAAGGGCTTTGTTTCTTAATTATTTCGAACAATAGATGGCCTGTATAAAACTGTAATTTTTTTTTGAAATTGAGAAAAAAAAGTTGATTTAAAATCGCTGTCATAGTAAAATACTTCATAAATTTCATCCTGCTCCGGAGTGTTTCATTTAATCTTCGATGTTATCTTTATAACTTCTGCGTTAAGTACATTCTAATTAGTCTTAATTTAGTTAAACAAAACACGCAATTATGAGGGCAAATTTCGAACACCTCTTACTTCCGAAAAACTCCTCCTCGATTTTCCTGAAAAGCCAGGGCCCGGAAAACGCGCCTTTGCATTATCATCCAAATTATGAGATGAACTTTGTTATTAAAGGCAACGGCACAAGGTATGTAGGCAATAATATAGGAGATTTTGAAGAAGGCGACCTTATCTTATTAGCGCCCAGTATTCCCCATCGCTGGCAAAATACGAGCAAGAAACAATACAATTACTCTTCACTGGTTATTCAATGGGGAGAAGATTTCCTGGGTAAAGAATGGCTCTTAACCCCCGAATTTAAAGATATCCGCAGGTTATTGACCTTGTCGGCCAGGGGGATAAAATTTGATAAATATATAGGTAATGAAATTAAGCGCAGGCAATCTAACCTGCTCAAACTTCCTCCATTTGAAAAGCTGGTCCTCTTATTACAATTGTTGAATGACCTTGCAAAATCCAATGAATTTAAAATAATTTGTGATGAAGAATTTTCATTTAATAATGATATTCCCAATTCGCGCATTGACATAGTTTGCCAGTTCATAAAAGAAAAATACTCTGAAAAGATCACCCTGGCTCACGCTGCCGCTTTAGTGAATATGAGCGAAGGGGCCTTCTCCAAGTTTTTCAGCCAGACTACCAAAAGACCTTTTTTCAGCTTTCTGAATGAATACCGCACCAGGATGGCGCGTAAACTCCTGGCAGAAACAGATATGAGGGCAAATGAGATTGGCTATGCCTGCGGCTATGAATGCCTTCAATTCTTTTATCGCCAGTTTATGAAATACACAGAATGCTCACCCCAGACTTACAGGAAAAAATCACAGTCCCTTTAACTTTTGGAAAGTTCCAAACTTTAACTTTTGGAAAGTTCCAAACTTTAACTTTTGGAAAGTTCCAAACTTTCCAAAAGTTCCAAACTTTCCAAAAGTTTCAAACTTTCCAAAAGTTTCAAAAGCAATTTGAAGAACCGCATGTCATAAATTAGCAATCATTTTAACTGACTCTCTGCAAATATTTAACCCACGATAAATTATGACAGACAACAATAATTTCAAAAGTGGATATTCTGAAGTCAACGGACTGAAAATGTATTATGAAATTTACGGACAAGGCAAACCGCTTGTGCTTATACATGGTGGCGGTTCTACAATACAAACATCATTCGGCCGAATTATTCCTTTACTTGCAAAACACAGGCAAATTATTGGCGTGGAGTTGCAAGCTCACGGGCACACAAATGACCGGGACACAACTTTGACATTTCAACAAGACGCACACGACGTTGCAACACTTTTACAAAATCTTAAAATATCAAAAGCAGATTTTTTAGGTTTTAGTAACGGTGGACAAACAACAATAGAAATTGCTATTCGGTATCCTGAACTGGTTAATAAAATAATTATAGCTTCTGCATTTTATAAACGAAGTGCGGCTGTTCCCCAATTCTGGGAAGGATTTGACGGGGCAACGCTCAACGATATGCCGAAGGTTTTACAGGAAGGCTACCTCGCCGCAAATAATAATGCCGGATCACTAATGAACATGTTTAATAAAGATGTTCAAAGAATGAAAACGTTTGAAGACTGGAGTGATGAGCAGATGCAACAAATAAAAGCCCCTACATTAATTATTAATGCAACCAAAGACGTGGGTAGTCCGGAACACGCAGTTGAAATGTATCGCATTATTTCAAATTGTGAGTTAGCAATTTTACCGGGTGGGCATGGAGGTTATTTGGGAGCTATAGAATCGTTGGATAATGGTAAGTGGACAAAATTTAATGCAACTGGTCTAATAGAAGAGTTTCTTGATAAAGAATAAAAAAACCAAACAATAATAATTGTCAAAAAAAAATACGAACCTGCAACACGATATGAAATAGTTACATACACCTGGTAGCATAGATACTTATCACCAGCTACTTCCTCCACCCCCGCCAAATCCACCACCAGAGAAACCACCACCTCCACTGAAACTACCACCACTACTTCCACTGCTGTGTGGGCTGCTGTAAAAAGTATTGGTCATTTGTTTCATAGAATTATCAAGGCTGCTCATAAATACCATTGTATTAAAATTACCACCTGCATAGCTGCCATTGTACCACGTTGGCGGAGGTATATCCAGTCCTTTTAGCTTATCCTTCCACCTGTCTGCTACATCAAACACGATAGCATACGGTAGTACTTTATCAAAATAATTTGAGTCCTGTTTTAAAAATTCCTGTAAACGATCTTTCTCAACAGATTTAATAAACTCTTTAAAGCCCAATAGTTTTTGATATAATAAAGTTCCTTTTGGCGATTTTTTTGACATTAATAAACCAAAGATTACAATAAAAATACCACTCGCTATTAAGGCAATTCCCATCCATTTATTTTCATACCAGTAATCAGCCATTTTAATAATACCAAATACCAGGGTTATGATCCCCACTACAAAAAATAATACTACCATTCCCCGTGAATATTTTACATAATAATCATTACGGTCAACCTCTTCATTGAGTTCTTTTTTAGCAGCATTCATGGATATATAAAGTACATCTTTCAGATCTTTTAACTTCACAATATTTCCGGAGCTAAAAATTCCATTAAAAAATGTTTTTTCAAATGTAAGTGCAGTTGATGGCAAGTCTTTTAATTTTACAAATTCATATTCTTTTGTTTTTACAAGACCGAGCAAATGCTTTTCTTCGGTTTCATTTATTTGCAAATAACCACCTGCTCCCCAATAAGGAACTAACGCAGTAAGGTCTCTCCTGTCGAGCTTGCCATCAATGATGTAACCTGAAATTGCGGGGCTTATATTATCAGGTGGATAATATTCTGCCTGCACAACGACGTCACCATCTTTGCCCCATTTTCTCCATATGTAAAACATTACTGCCAAAATGATAACAGGCAACAGCAACCAATAAATTCCATTAAAACTATAATCGGGTTTTATTAAATAATTATTTGGAAAACCTATTCCAATTGTTAAGCCTTCAGATGGATTTAGTTGTTGGGTAGTTTTCCCTGAAAATGTTCTATTGTTTTCCCATTTAGCCTGAGTCTTATTGTCTCTTGAACCTGTTACGCCAGTGGCTACGAAATAATTTGTGGTATCCCGAAGGCTTTCCGGCAGTTCAATTTGAAAGCTTGCGGTGGCGATTGAGGTAGCCCATTCACTTCCTATTACATTAAAATAGAATTCCGAATGATCCTTAAAAAAATTAATGGCATTTAATACATGGTAGGTTATTAAATATTGCTGGTCACCGTCTACCGTCTTACTTTCTGAGCCAATTTTTATTTCCCTATAATTGCCTTCTGTGCTTACGTCGAAATCCCATCCAGGAACTTTTATGTTGTCAACAATGGTATGGACGTAACCTCCGGATTCCGTGGCGGCCCTGGCTTTTTCTACACCTGCGGGTATTGCCTGGATTTCGTATTTATAGGGGATCTTTCTTATGATACCATGACGCGGCTCAGTGAAATGAACATTTATTTTTTCAATGATATTAAGCGAAGCATCTTTATTAATTTGTATATCAACATCGTAATGACTTATGGTAAAATATTCCTGGGCGCGGGTTTTGCCAACTACGACTGCTGATAAAATAAGGATTGCAAAAAGTTTCTTCATCTGTATGAATTAAAACTTTACTTCTACATTTTTCGCTTCATCCTCATTTTCCAATTCATAAAATTCCCTTGCCTTAAAACCGGTAATGTTGGCAACTATAACTCCCGGGAACTGTTGTATCGATGTGTTGTAATCCCTTACCGTGGCATTATAATAGCGGCGGGCGTTCCCAAGATCGCCCTCAATCGATTGAAGAGCGCTTTGCAGTTCGAGGAAATTTTGATTGGCTTTCAATTCAGGATAATTTTCCGCTATAGCAAGTAAGCCCCTGAGTGCCCCGCCCAATGCCTGGTTTGCCTGTGCCGAAGCCTGCACATCTCCCGGAGGTACTGCCACTGCTGCATTGCGGGCCTGGGTAACTTTTTCAAAAGTCTGGCTTTCATGAGAAGCATATCCTTTCACCGTATTAACTAAATTAGGGATGAGGTCGAACCGCTTTTTCAAATAAACACGAATGTCGCTCCAGCTGTTATCTACTTTTATTTTCGCTTTTACCAACCCGTTATACATTGCTATTATCCAAATGATGAGCAGGACAATTATGCCCAAAATAATCCACAGTGCCATGGTAAAAAATTTAATAGTGAGAAATAATTTCTATGGTGCAATTTAGGCATACAGAAACAAATTATAATAATATTTAAGGGGTGAGCGCTTTCGTAAGTTTAAGAAAGTTTTCTTTCGTAGTGAAATCTTTTTTTATAAGAACAACAATGACCGGGCAATAAACACAATGATATAATTAATCCAATGACTATTGACTGTGATCTACTTTTAAGTTAAAATAATTTAAAGCGGTGGGGAAAAATTAAAAATGCGCTATGACTTTTTGAAGGTGGGAATTTAGATTTGACAACTTTTTAAAAGTTGTCAAATCTTATAAAATTTATTTTTGAATTTGCTTCAGAAAGGTTTTAGATAAAGTCAGCAAAAAGTTTGCACGCTCTTCAGACCTATCAGACGGGAGCGCATAATATAAAGGTTTATCATTGGAATAATACCAGTCGGCATGGCGTTCCTTGTCGCCTTCAATAATAAATTCTTCAACTTTAATTAATTCACTTTTGTTGAAATAAAATGAACTGGATGCAATCATTTGTTTTGAAATTCCATTTTCCTGCCTCACTGTATTTACTTTGCTGACATATTTCTTTAATTCGGAGCCTTCCAGGATCATTGATAAATAAGTTTTCATATTCAAACCTATTTCAGGATAATTTTGGAGAATTGTATCATATTGAATTTTTAAATTGTACCGGTTAATAACTGTAACCAACCCATCAATTTGATGTATTCTCAGGGTATCCTGTTAGTATGCTTTTATAGTGCAAAAGAAAAGAATGGATACTAATATTTTTTTCACCTTTCGAAAAGTAATGCCTGTTTAATATGCGTACTTTTAAATCGAAATAATGTTGAAGTAAGTGGCTCCTGCCATAAATATTGGAACACCTCTTTGCACCCAAAAGTATTAGTTTATAATTATTATTGTCCGACTAAATGACTCAAACTCCTGCCTGATCTGGCCTCACCCCCACTCCCTCTCCCCGCAATCCCCCTTCGACAAACTCATGATAAACTAAATGGTTTGACGAAACAGAAACAATTTTAGCGGGACAATAATATTTATAATATATAAATGGTACAAATAATGAAACTAAAACTAATTAACGGGTACAGAGACGTGCAATTGTTGTAAGCATGAAATATTTGTAAAAACAGGTCTCTTTAAGAAAGATTGACCAGGTTTGTATTATCCCTCCAATTTTCCCGGTGGAAATTATCGGTTAAAGTATTTTTTTTATAAGATGGTATGAAATTTTATTATAACTTAACACAGAATTTAGCGAAACGATTGTGAACTAGCCGAGTGATCCTCTCATACTAAAGCAAATAATTTCTTCTATGCAACTTACCGGGAAGCATATAGTGACTGCCACACCAGCAACCCTTTGGACAATGCTCATGGACGCTAATACGCTCGCCAGGATCATACCAGGTATTTCCCGGTTAGAAAAAACAAACGATAACAGCTTTAAATCATTTCTTGAAATAAAAATGGGGCCGGTTAACAGTTCTTTTTCGGGAGACCTTCTACTGGAAGAAATAACAGAGCAGAAAGGTTTTACCCTGAAAACACAGCAGAACAGTAAAGTAGGGAATGCCAATGCTGTTATCAATATTACCCTGCTCCCTGTTAATGATAACCAGACAGAAGTAGCTTTTACCGGTGATGTTAAATTATCAGGAATACTGGCAGGTATTGGCCAACGGTTGATAGGGGGTATTTCCAATACGCTGACAAAACAGTTTTTTTTTAACCTGGAGAAAGAGTTAGAAAAAGAGAAAGTGCTTAAAATGTAACAATCGATACCCCGGGGAAAACTGGCACCGTGGTAGTCAAACAGATGATCGCGGGGCACAAAAAAAAATTTATTCCGAACACTGTCCCTACCCTGCATCATTTATGAACTGACAAACAAAGATTTTCCTGAAAAATTTTAAACAAAAAACTATGAGCATGAAAATTAATGTAACGGTAAATGGCAGGGAATACAGCCACGTGGTAGAACCAAGATTGCTGTTGGTACACTACTTAAGAGATGTACTTCGTCTTACCGGTACGCACATTGGCTGCGATACCAGCAGCTGTGGCTCCTGCACCATATTGGTAAACGGCAAAACCACCAAGAGCTGCACCCTGCTTGCAGTTCAGGCAGATGACTGTGAGGTGGTTACAATTGAAGGGCTTGAAAAGGATGGAGAGATTCATGCATTGCAGGAAGGTTTTAAGGAAATGCATGGCTTACAATGTGGCTTTTGCACACCTGGTATGATCATGACGGCTAAAGAATTATTGGAACATAACCCCCACCCTTCTGAAGAACAAATACGCTATGCTTTGGAAGGTAATTTTTGCCGCTGTACCGGGTATCACAATATTCTTAAATCAGTTCAGTATGCTGCTGAAAAAATGAAAAAGGAGGTAGTCGTATGAGTAACTCAAACGAAACGAATGGAATGATCGGTAGATCCGTAAAACGTGTTGAAGACAAAAGATTTATTACCGGCAGAGGCAGGTTTACAGATGATATCATATTGCCGTACCAAACTTATGCATCGTTTGTACGCAGTCCATTTGCACATGCGAACATTCTAAATGTTGATATAAGCGCTGCAAAAGATATGCCCGGTGTCATAGCCATTTACACAGGTAAAGACCTGGCTGATGTAAATGGTGTGCCTTGTGGCTGGCAGGTAAATTTCAAGAACGGAGATACGATGAAAGAGCCTAAACATCCGCTGCTCGTAGCTGATAAAGTAAGACATGTGGGTGACGCTGTTGCTGTTGTAATTGCGGAGTCACGGGAGCAGGCTGTTGATGCAGCTGATATGGTGGTTGTGGAGTATGAGGAATTGCCTTGCGTGATAAATGCTGCAAAAGCTGTGCAACCCGGTGCACCTCTTGTACACGATGATGCTCCCAATAATATTTGTTACGATTGGGCATTGGGCAATCCAGTATCTGAAGTGGATGAAGCCATGTCTTCTTCTGCACATATAACTACGCTTGAATTTGTTAACCAGCGATTGGTACCCAATGCTATCGAGCCACGTTGTTACAATAGTTCTTACGATCAGGGAACTGATAAATATACATTGTACACCAGCACGCAAAATCCTCATTTGATACGATTGCTGATGTGCGCTTTTGTATTGGGCATTCCCGAGCAAAAGGTTCGCGTAGTAGGGCCTGATGTTGGTGGTGGTTTTGGCAGTAAAATATTCCATTATACAGAAGAAGCATTACTTACCTGGTGCACAAAAAAAATCGGAAGGCCTGTTAAGTGGACCGCTACAAGAAGTGAATCCTTTCATTTGGATGCCCATGGAAGAGATCACTTAACTAAAGCGGAAATGGGCTTTGACAATGAAAGGAAAATAACAGCATTGCGGGTTAAAACATTTGCTAACCTGGGATCGTACCTGTCCACTTTTTCTACCTGTGTGCCAACTTACCTGCATGGTACTTTGTTGCAGGGATTATATACCACTCCCAAAATTCATATAGATGTAACAGCGGTATTTACACATACAACCGTGGTTGATGCCTACCGGGGTGCAGGAAGGCCCGAAGCAACTTATCTATTAGAACGCTTGATGGATCTGGCTGCATTGGAAATGAATGTCGATCCTGCAGAGCTGCGTTTGAAAAATTTCATTCCACCATTTGATGGGGTGAATCAACCCGGTTACCAGACACAGGTAGCTTTGCAATATGATAGCGGCAATTACCACGGCGTGTTGGAAAAAGGATTACAGATACTGGGTTATGCTGATGTGAGAAAAGCACAAAAAGAAGCTGCACAAAATGGAAAATTGTTGGGTGTTGGGTTTTCTACCTATATAGAAGCATGTGGCATTGCGCCATCTGCGGTAGTGGGGTCGTTGGGGGCCAGAGCGGGCTTGTTTGAAGTAGGACAGGTTCGCGTTCAGCCTACTGGTAAAGTGAGTGTATATACCGGTTCACATTCGCACGGACAGGGTCACGAAACAACATTTGCGCAGGTAGTCGCTGATAAACTTGGAATATCTATGGATGATGTGGAGATCCATCATGGAGATACTGAAAGTGTAGCATTTGGGATGGGTACTTATGGTTCAAGAAGTATCGCCGTTGGAGGGAGCGCTATTGTAAAAAGCATTGAAAAGATCATTGAAAAAGGAAAGAAGATTGCCGCACACAAGCTGGAAGCCAATGCAGATGATATAGAATTTGCATCCGGTAAATTTACGGTGAAAGGAACAGATAAATCTGTTGCATTTGGGGATGTAGCACTAACTGCCTATGTGCCGCATGTATATCCTAAAGACCTGGAACCCGGTCTCGATTTCATCAGTTTTTATGATCCTGCAAATTTCACGTATCCCTTCGGCTGTCATATTGCTGTCGTGGAAATTGATAAAGAAACCGGGCAGGTTGTACTGAAGCGATTTATTGCTGTGGATGATGTGGGCAATATCATAAACCCAATGATAGTAGACGGGCAAATTCATGGTGGCGTTGTCCAGGGTATCGGGCAGGCATTGTTCGAAGGTGCAGAATACGATGACAATGGCCAGTTGATAAATGGTTCGTATATGGACTATTGCATGCCACGTGCTGAAGATGTACCTATGATTGAAACAGCCACACAGGTTACACCTTGTCCGCATAACCCGCTCGGCGTAAAAGGCGCGGGCGAAGCCGGATGCATTGGTGCAACTCCTGCGGTTGTAAATGCCGTTATTAATGCATTATGGAGTGGTGGCCATAAAGTAAAAGACATATTAATGCCATTAACTGCAGAGCGTGTATGGAGGGCAATGACCTCCGATTCGTAAAGGGGAGTTGACAGCGTTTACTATTGAAGTTCGTTGTATAAATTGAACAATTATGAACCAAACCTGTTGCAGGCATGAAACTGTCGTTGCGTGCCGCTATTGTGTATTCGGTTCTTCATTCGGCAATTTTCAAATTATCAAATTTTCAAATTTCAAATTATGATATCCGTTGCATTCGATTATCAAAAAGCAAATACCGTTGATGAAGCCATTGCAGCTTTATCTGCAGATGATGTAAAAATCCTGGCAGGCGGGCATAGCCTTTTACCAGCTATGAAACTGCGTTTAAGCCGGCCTTTAAAATTGGTAGATATCAGCAAAATTCCTTCATTGAAAGGCATCAGGGAAAACAATGGCGAAATCATAATTGGAGCTGCCACTACGCACAATGACATTTCAGAAAATGATATTATAAAAACACATCTGCCTTTTTTCTCGGAAGGCGCGGCAATGATAGGTGATACACAGGTGCGTAATTATGGCACTATTGGCGGAAGCCTTGCCCATGCAGATCCTTCTGCAGACTGGCCTGCGCTGATATTGGCTGCTGATGCAACCATCGATGTACAGGGAAGCACGGGAAGAAGGTCGATGAAAGCAACAGACTTTTTTACAGGCTTATTCTCCACTCAATTACTGCAAGATGAAATCATCACTGCTATTCGCATACCCGTTCCCGTGAGTGGAACAAAAAGTGTTTATTTAAAATTCCGGCAGCCGGCTTCAAGGTTTGCAGTTGTTGGTTGCGCGGTTATGCACTTTCCCGGTGATAAAACAAATATTGCTTTTACAGGTTTATCTGACAATGCATTCAGAGATACCGCTGCAGAAAAAGCCATTGCCGGTAAATCATTAGATGATAGCACTATAACGGCAGCAGTAAACGCAGCTGTAGATGGCGTGGAAATTAACAGTGATCTTTTTGCCTCTGCAGTATACCGCAAGCACCTTGCTAAAGTTTATTTGAAGAGAGCGCTGCAGGCGGTTGCATAAATAAAAATCTCAAATCTCAAGAAACAAATTTTAAAAAAAAAATTCAAAAAAAAGCCAAAAAGAAGGCAACCCCCCGGCAAGTTACTTACGAATCAGCTAAAGCTAAATTTGAGAAAAGAATGGGGTGTAGGTTTTAATTTTTGTATTTTTTTTAATTTATTTGGTTTTTGGTTCTTGCTTTTTGTATCTTATCTCTTTTTGATTTATTCAGGAAAATTAATTTTTTTTATCAGTTCCTGGCAACGGGGATCGCTCTTAAGATTATCAGGAACATTCGGCCACGTTTTAATAGTTAGAAGTATAGGTTCCCGTTCATCATATGCTTTTTCGAGATAAGTTATTGCCTGGTCAAGATCACCCATCCAGGCATAAGCCAGCGCCATATTAAAAGGTGAAATATATTCTTTGTCAGCCCGGCCATGCAACTCTTCAACCAGCTCCTTCATGGCTGTATGATCACCAATATGACTGTAAGCCCATATCAGGTCATACATAGACCATTGAAACCTGTTGGAGACAGCAAGTGTATGCTGTATCATTGCAATTGCCTCATGAACTTTGTTCATGCCAATATAGGCAAGGGCAGTCAACTTATAAACGAGGTACGAATTTGCATCGAGATCAATAGCCAGTTTTCCGATTCGCACTGCTTCTTCATATTCACGGGCCACATAATAGTTTGCGGTTTGCATGGCATGGGCGACAGCGCTGAAAGGTTCCAGCTTTATTGCCATCCATCCTTCTTTTTGTGACTCTTTGAAATCTCCCGCGATCCACGAAAGATAAAGCATACCATACCAGAAATGCCCGACGGTATAAGCCGGGTTCAATTCAACAGCCTTGAGAAAATTTTTCTTTGATTCAACAAAGTTCCATTCAAAGAATGCATAATAAAACCCCAATGAGGTATAGGGCTCGCATAACATGCTGTCAATTTTAATCGCTGTTTCTGCAGCCTGTTTTGCCTTTGGCATAGTTTCCTTTGATGGATAAAAATTGTAAAATGCCGCCAGCGCGCATGAATCGGCGTACCCGGCATAGGCAGGGGCAAAATCCGAATCAATGGCAATAGCTTCCTCGAAATATTTCATTCCAGCCAGGATAAAACGGCCACGCCTGTTTATATTGAACCTGCCCTTTAAATACAGGTCATAGGCTTCAGAATTTTGGGTATATGTTTTTGTTATAATCTCCAGGTCCTTTTCTAATAAGGAGACCTTTAATTTTTCGGTGATCGCCAATGCTATTTCATCCTGTACTGCAAAAATATCATCCATATCCCGGTCATATTTTTCACTCCACAAATGATAACCATCTTCCACATTGATCAACTGCGCTGTAATCCGTAGCCGGTTGCCCTGTCTGCGTATGCTTCCCTCCATTACTGTCCGTACACCCAATTTTTCCCCGATTTCACGAAGGTCTAAATTTTTTGCCCTATACTGAAATGAGGAAGTTCGACCTGCTACTTTTAATCCTTTCAGGTGTACCAGTGAATTCAGAATTTCTTCTGCGATACCATCACCGAAATAATCCTGTTCGGGGTCATTGCTCATGTTTACAAAAGGTAGAACTGCAATGCTTTTTTCGGGGCTCCCTTTCACCGGCGCCGGTGCATCAACTAGTGGCGCAGGATTCATCCATTCATGATCTTCTATGTCCACTTCATATATTCTTACCGGCTCTTTAACATTTTTCAATGCCTCTTCCTTTATATACCGGGAACTAATTCCTTTCTTGTTGGAAATACTTTTATGCACCGACTCAGATATCCATATACCACCTATCGGGGCCAGCGCCTGCAGCCTCGAAGCAATATTTACGCCATCTCCAAAGACATCATGGTTTTCAAACACTACGTCGCCGAGGTGAATGCCAATCCGGAGCTTTAATCCCGGCACAGCATTACAGGCACGCTGTATAGCGCCTGCACATATCACTGCATCTGTCACTGTCTGAAAACTGGCGAGTACGCCATCACCCAGTTCCTTTATCCAGTTGCCGTTGTATCGTTCAATAATCGGTTGCTGAATTTTGCGGTTCTTACGAAGGAGTTCAAAGGCCTTATGTTCATCTTCGCCCATGATAGCAGTATAACCAACAATATCGGTAAACATAATCGCAGCGAGCTGTCGGGAGATGGGCATCGTATAATGGTTGATAATTAAAGATAGGGAAATGAATAGTGAATTAAAAACACAATATCCAGCCAGGTATTGTATTCTCTGCCACCTCACATTATATTCAAAAAAATAATCAATCGATGTAATGTTTACTTCGCTTAATGAGCAACAATAATTGTTTTGCCATTTTTGTAAGATTATAGTTTAATACCATTTCATTATCTTGTAAGAGAAACAGGATAAAACCGGAAAGAAAGTGATAGAGTTAAAAGACATAAAAAAAATGCTCCCGGATCAGGGATATATAACAGATGACACCGTTGCCATGTCGGTATTTCTTTCCCTGCAATTGAACAAGCCCTTGCTGATAGAAGGCCCTGCCGGTGTAGGCAAAACAGAAATTGCCAAAGTTATGGCCAAAGCTTTGCAGACAGACTTAATCCGTTTACAATGTTACGAGGGCCTTGATGCAACACACGCGTTATATGAATGGAATTACCAGCGGCAACTGTTGCACCTTAAAATGGTGGAGCATCAGGAACAATCGGTCGAAGAAAAAGAAAAAACAATTTTCGGCGAATCGTTCTTAATGAAACGGCCTTTGCTACAGGCAATAACTCACAACAGGAGACCTGTATTGCTCATTGATGAAATAGACAGGAGTGATGAAGAGTTTGAAAGTTTTTTACTGGAAGTATTGAGCGACTGGCAAATTACGGTACCTGAAATTGGTACCATAAAGGCAACACACATCCCGCAGGTGATACTCACCTGCAATCGCAACAGGGAATTAAGCGAAGCCTTGCGGAGACGTTGCCTGTATTTATATATTGACTATCCCGGCTTTGAAAAAGAATGGCTGATAGTAAAAAACAAAGTGCCTGGTATTGATGCAAGGCTGGCAGAAGAAATAACCCGTTTTATGCAGCAGCTACGCATCATTAAATTGGAAAAGTCTCCCGGCGTTGCTGAAACAATCGATTGGGCAATGGCTTTATTTTCTTTGCATATTGATCATCTTGATAAAGATATCATTGAACAAACCCTCGGAGTAATATTAAAAGACTGGAGAGACACACGGCAGGTACAGATGTCGTTAAGCGAACTGATGGAAAAAACAGGTGTATATTCAAAGCTGGACAAATGATGATTACCAGGCAAACATCCCTTTCAAAAAATATTGTACAGTTTTGCAGGTACCTCCGCCAAAAAGGATTTGGTGTTGGTGTGGAAGAACAAGCTATGTCGCTGCAGTCCTTACAATTTATTGACTATAGTAGTAATGAAATTTTTCAGCTTGCATTAAAAGCTACTCTCTGCCGGAGCAAAACACAATTGGAAGAATTTGATAATTTATTTCATGATTACTGGAAAGAACTGGGGAAAGCCGTTGATGCCAAAATAAAAGAAGAGCCAAAAAATAAAAAATCCTTTCAGCCACAGGCTTCTTTCAAATCACTGAAAACATGGCTGCATGGAAACAGGAATAACGAAACAGAAGAAACCGCCACTTATAGCAGGCAGGAATCCTTTTTGGAAAAAGATTTTTCTACTGTACCGGAAGATGAGGTGGAGGAAATGATGCAAACCATCAGGAGCCTGGCAAAAAGAATGGCCACAAAAACAAACAGGCGGTATGAGTTTTCTCATAAAACAGGTATGCCGGACATTCGGAAAACGCTTTGCAAAAATCTCCGCCATGGGGGCGAGTTAATGCATATTGTACATCGTAAACCCAAACGCAATCGTGTAAAGCTTGTCCTGCTTTGCGATGTAAGCAGGTCAATGGAGTTGTATTCAGTTTTTTTAATTCAGTTCATGTATGCTTTTCAGCAGGCTTATAGCCGGATGGAGACTTTTATATTCAGCACTTCTTTAAAAAGGATCACTCCTTTACTAAAGCAGAAATATTTTCGGGAAGCCATGCACGTGCTAAGCAGTGAAAATAACGGATGGAGCGGCGGCACAAGAATTGGGGAGTCATTGAATTTTTTTGTAAATGAATATGGGAAAAAATTATTGGATCCAAAAACCATTGTCATTATATTAAGCGACGGATGGGATACAGGCGATATTGAATTGCTTGAAAAAAATGTGGCGATTATTCATGCCAGGTCAAAAAAACTTATCTGGTTAAATCCCCTTGCCGGTTATGAAGCTTACCGGCCCCATGTAGCGGGTATGCAGGCGGCCATGCCTTTCATTGATGTATTTGCCCCTGTTCACAATATCGAAAGTTTGAAACATCTGGGCAGGTGGTTATAGATTTACCGGCAGTCCGGCCGGTTTTCTAATAATTTTAATGAGCTTACAAAAGCGATGCTGGTTGCTATTGAATCATTCTTTAACTTATAAGAGCTTTTGTCATCCTGAGCTAAGCCTGCCCTGAGGGAACCCGAAGAGTCGAAGCATCGCCAGTAGGGTCTTGCCCTTCGACAGACTGCTAATGACACATTTTCGAAAAATTTCAACAGTTAGTTAATTATTCTGCCTGGTTATTTTTATTAAACGGCAGGGCGACAAAAATTCGATTAAGCTTAGAGGACTAAGAAGAGATAGATATAGGTGAGCAATTAAAACTAATACCCCCCGGTAATGCCGGTTATTCACATCGTGATGATGCATGGAGCTTGGCCACTACAACCGGATAACAGGAATAGAAATAACACGAAAAGTGTTAAGAGCTTGAAATTTTTTTTCATAAGCTTCAGGTTAAAAGGTTGGATTAAATGATGTATTACAATCAAATCTAATCATTGAATTATAAAACGCTCTGAGGTGTCCCGATATTCCTTCGAAGCCAGCACTCCTTCGATGCCTATATTTCTCTCCTTTAAAAAGACTAACAGCAATCCAGGCATTTACGCACGCACATACAACCCCGTACCCCACCCTATTTACACATCTTCGTCATCAAACGGTAAATAACAAAATGCTAACAGAAGGGTAGATTATTTTGCGGAATCAAAAAACGTGCGACCTGATGCGCCTTATGAAAACCTGCTGCCTGCTCCTTCTGTTAACCTGCTGCTTTCCCTTGTTTTCCCAGGTCAAATACACGGCCAGCGGAACCATACGCGATAAATCATCGGGTGAAACACTTATAGGCGCTACGGTTATTTTACTGGAGCAGCCAAGGTCGGGTGTCAATTCAAATGCATATGGCTTTTATTCTGTAAGCGCGCCTGCAGGTAATTATACAATGGTCATTAGCTTTAGCGGCTACCGCGCAGACTCAGTGAAAATCATCCTTAACAGGAACCTGGTAATACCGGTTGAATTAGGCAACGAAGGCATCGCATTGCAGGAAGTAGTGGTGAGCACACGAAGGCGCGATGCCAATGTTACCGCGCCATTGATGGGTGTACAAAAGTTATCGATGAACGAGATCAGGAATATTCCTGTACTGTTTGGCGAGAAGGATATCTTAAAGACGATCCAGTTGCTTCCCGGTATCAAGTCGGCGGGAGATGGCAACAGCGGCTTTTATGTGCGGGGCGGCGCAGCAGATCAAAACCTTATCCTGCTGGATGAAGCAACGGTGTATAATGCATCGCATTTGCTGGGATTTTTTTCCACCTTTAATTCCGACGCCATCAAAGACGTTACCGTGTATAAAGGAGGAATGCCCGCAGAATATGGTGGCCGCTTGTCATCGGTGGTAGATGTAAGAATGAATGATGGCAACGATAAGAATTATGGAGTAAGTGGTGGACTGGGCCTTATCTCGTCGCGACTTACGGTAGAAGGGCCCATTGCAAAAGATGAAGGCTCGTTCATCGTAAGTGCCAGGCGCACCTATGCCGACTTGTTTCTGAAGCTTTCACACGATACTGATGTCAACAGGAATAAGATCTATTTTTATGATCTCAATGCAAAAGCCAATTACAAGCTTAACGGTAATAACAGGATATATCTTTCCGGCTATTTTGGGAGAGATGTGCTGGGCTTCTCCAACATCTTTGGAATTCAATGGGGTAATTCAACAGCTACTGCGCGATGGAACCATATTTTCAGCAGCAGGCTTTTTTCCAATACCTCATTTATTTACAGCAATTACAATTACCTTATCAATCTTAATTCAACTACAAACGATATCAATATCACCTCGAAGATCGAAGATTATGCGCTCAAGGAAGATCTTCAATACTATGTCAGTTCGCAAAGCAAGATCAATTTTGGATTTAATATCATTCATCATACTATTTCGCCTGGCATTGCCGACGCTACACCCGGCTCTGATTTTAATTCCTTTTCGCTGCAGAAGAAATATTCACTGGAAAGCGCCGCTTATATTTCCCACGAGTGGTCACCGGTTGCAAAGCTACACATCGATTACGGGTTGCGCCTTACCGCTTTTACTATTTTTGGTCCGGGCAATTTTTATACCTATGACGATGCAGGCAATGCCATAGATACTGCGACTTATGCTGCTTATAAAGTTGTAAAAACATATTTCAATCCTGAACCGAGATTTTCTGCCAGCTACCTTTTAGACTCTGCCAGTTCTTTAAAGATATCTTATACAAGAAATATTCAAAATCTCCACCTGCTTTCCAATTCCAATTCCAGTAACCCCACAGATCTCTGGATACCCAGCAGTAATAATGTAAAGCCGGAGATTGCCGATCAGGAATCCATTGGCTACTATAGAAATTTCGCCGACAATAACTATGAATTTTCTTCGGAGGTATATTATAAGACCATGCAGAACCAGATCGATTATAAAAATGGCGCTGAGCTAAGGGCCAATGAAAATGTAGAGTCACAGCTCTTGTTTGGTAAGGGCAAAGCATATGGGTGGGAACTGTTTTTCAAAAAGAAATCGGGTAAGCTTACCGGCTGGGTCGGCTACACGCTTTCACGAACAGAATTGAAAATTGACGGCATCAACAATGGAAACTGGTATCCGGCCAGGCAGGACATCACACATGATATTTCTGTTGTAGGCATTTACCAGGCTAGTAAAAAATGGACCCTGTCTGGTACGTGGGTATATTCTACCGGCAATGCAGTAACCTTTCCTAATGGTAAGTATGATGTAAACGGGCAGGTGGTATTCTATTACACCCAAAGAAATGCCTACCGCATGCCTACCTATCACCGCCTTGACCTGGGTGCTACCCTCGTCACTAAGAAAACCGCAAAAAAGGAAAGCAGCTGGACGTTTTCTTTTTATAATGCCTATAACAGGGCCAATCCCTATTTTATCCAATTTCAGCAGGATCCTAATGATGCCAGCAGAACGCAGGCGGTGCAGTATTCATTGTTCAGGGTCATTCCTTCTGTTACCTATAATTTCAAATTTTAATGTATGAAGGGCACTGTAATATTTATTAGTTTGTTTGTTGTTGTAGCATGTTGCTCCTGCAAAAAAGTGATCCATGTTGACCTGAATGATGCAGCCCCACAAATAGTAATACAGGGAGAAGTTACCGATATGCCGGGGCCTTACAAAGTAACCATTACCAAGACTGTTAATTTCAGCGCCACCAATAATTTTCCAACAGTCTCCGGTGCGGTGGTTACTATCACCGATAATAATGCGGTGAATGATATCCTTGCCGAAACTGCACCTGGTGAATACCTTACACATGCAACATGGCAGGGAGTACCCGGCAACGGCTATACGATCAATGTTACGAGTGCGGGAAACACTTATACAGCCACTTGTGTAATGCCGCAACCAGTGCCGCTGGATTCGATAACGTTCCAGCAAAATGGCCGCTTTAGCGGCAGCACAACCATAAGCGTGGTTCCAAATTTCCAGGACCCGCCGGGAATAGCCAATTACTACCAGTTTGCCGAAACGATCAACGATACCCCGCTCCATAAAATATATTTAATGAACGACCGCCTCTCCAATGGTAAATATATTCACCAGGATCTCTTTGACGATAGTGTGCATATAAAGACCGGCGATGTGGTGGTGCTCGATATGTATAGCATTGATACCAACGTGTACCATTACCTTGATGAAATGCGGCAGGTCTCCAATGATGCCGGCTCTGTTACGCCTGCCAACCCTACTTCCAACTTCAGCAATGGTGCATTGGGATTTTTTAGTGCACATACGGTGGCGAGTAAGTCGGCGGTGGCGAAGTAGTGCGGTCTCTTAAATTGCCACTTAATGCATTTTGTGCGGCGAATTTAGCCCTCTTTCTCCGCAGAGGCAATTAATCAACGATAATTATGCGGCGATTAGGTTCATTGTTTTCCTAATTGAAGTGTGAGCTTCTCATTCTGTCGTTTTGTTTCCGCAGTACGGGCAAAAAATAAAAAGCTTTTCAAGTTGACTGAAACACCTTGGGCAAATAATTACTTTTTCGACAACTGATTTTATTGGCTTACTTGTCTTAACGGTAAATATATCCGGAATCTCTTTTAAGAAACCTGATTCGTTTCCCTTTTCTGTTATAAGAAAAAGTTTCTCTTTAGCCCTGGTGATTGCCACGTAAAAGAGTCGCCTTTCTTCTTCCATAAGCAAGTCATGATTTGCTTTTTTGATGACCTGAAAAATTCTGTCTTCTAACCAAATGTCCGGAAAGCCACCGTTGCCTTCTGTTAAACCGATAATGAAAACAACTTTTGCTTCAAGTCCTTTTGCTGCATGAATTGTTTTTGAGTGAACTTTAATATTCTCATTTTTAAAACGGAAAAAATAAGGTGAATACATTTTGCTTCTCCGGTAAAGAAATAAAATATCATCATTAGTCACGCCGTCTTCCAACAGCTCATTTATTTTCTCCAAACAAAACTGGATGTTCTCTTCTTCGCTGTTGCCCGAATACACAACAATTTTATGTTCTGATTTCTTTGAAGAATGTATCTCTTTTTCAACTTTAAACTTGTTATGTTTGATTACTTCGTTGCTTGCTCCAACAATGTTTTGAGTGCTGCGATAATTCAAAT
>JBDTZL010000419.1:0-6563 GCA_040005125.1 Ginsengibacter sp. | reverse complement strand
AGTATAATTATCATTTTGAAAAAAGCGGTATTCCATTATCTGCTTTGGAAATTCGTGATGAATATTTGAAAAATAAGGCAGCCGATATAACACTGGTGAAAGGGCCGGACCGTGTACCTACGGAAATTTATCCCGAATTGAATAACAGGACCAAAGAATTATTTGCAAGAATTTATACCTGGATAAGCTGGGATAAATATAATAATAAGTACACTAACTGGCCAAAAATGGATAGCAGTGATCTGGTAATGTACCAGGATGATTATTTTAAAACCCATACCTGGATAAGAGATGGCAAACCTCACTGGGCCTATAATACGAGATACCTCCATCTTGTTCCTGACCGCAAAGCAATAGAATGGACACCGAATACCATTGCATCAAAAGTTGTAATTGATGGAAGCAAGGCAAAGATTGAACTCAGCTCAAACACACCCAATTTGAAAACCTACCAAATGAAAGAAATGCCTGGCGGTGAATGGAAAGGTGTTTCAACTCCTGTAGAAATAGCATTAGAAAAGAATACAAATGAAATAGTGTTCCGTACAGAAAATCTTGCAGATGTTACGGGGCCGGAACATAAAATAATTATTGAACGATAAATATTAACCGGCTGATAAATAAATTCATGCTCCTGGTTGTTTCAGGTATGTTGTTGTTAAGCAGCAATACCCGCAAGCTATTTCCCGGAACAGGTAAGGTTACATTTTATGTTGATCCCGCAACCAATTCTGATGATCAAATATTGACCGATTTCCGGTGAATGATATTGATAAAAAAATTACCTGGAAATGGCTATTGAAGTATTATGCATAAGGAGTATGAAAAATAAATTGAGACCCGCATTGGCTTCGCTAGTGATACTTCTCGTGGTAAGCTGCGCTTCGCGTAAATTCCATGAAATAAAAGTGGTTAATACAGAATTCGTCCCCGATACCGCTTTTACCGGTCACGAAGATCTGTCCCTTACAAAATTTAAAACATTAAAAGAAAAATACCATTTAGATACCATTTTTCATGGCGAAACCGGTGAACTGAAAAGAATTTTGTTATTGAGAAATTGGATAAGCAAGACCATAAAGATTGATAATAACGGGCCCTACCCCGGAGATGGATCTCCGGAGAGTATATTGGATGAAGCCTTGAAAGGGCATGGCTTTCATTGCGGCCATTATACCGCTGTTCAAAATGCGGTGTTGAATGCTTATGGATATGTTACAAGATGCTTACTGGCTGATGTTGGAGTGCCGGTTAATCAAATCGAGGGTGAGGGGCATCATGCCATTAATGAAGTATGGCTGAACAGTTATCATAAATGGTTTTTATCTGACGCCAAATATGACTATCATTTCGAAAAAAATGGTGTCCCATTATCTGCCCTGGAGATACGGGATGAATATCTAAAAAATAAAGCCGCAGATATAACGCTGGTTAAAGGACCTGGCAGGATACCCACTGAAACTTATCCTGAATTAAAAAACAGAAGCAAAGAAAAATTCGCCCGGATTTATACCTGGTTAAGCTGGGGCCGGTATAACAACAGGTATAGCAATTGGCCCAAAACCAATACCGATTACATGATTGTGTATGAAGATGATTACTTTAAAAATCATACCTGGTTGTGGGATGGAAAGCCCTTTTGGGCATACAATACCGAATATATGAACCGGGTAAAGGAACGTAAGGCAATAGAATGGACGCCAAATACCATCTCATCAAAAGTTACCATTGAAGGAAGTAAAGGAAGGATTGAACTTCATTCCATTACTCCGAATTTGAAAACTTACCAGATGAGAGAAATGCCTGATAAAAACTGGCGGGATATATCAGATGTTGCGGAAATAGCATTAGAAAAGGACACAAGTGAAATAGTATTCCGTGTTGTAAACCTTGCGGGGGTTACCGGCCCGGAAAATAAAATAATTATTGCGAGATACTAATTTAATTGTGAAGTAATAATTTAATTCCGGAATGCTATGAACAATGCCTTGGTAATTATTCCTTTTTGACATTGTAATAAAGCTAAAACATATGGTTCCATTTCAAATGCTGTAAAACTATAAAACAAAAAAGATGAAGCCCAACCAAAAAAAGATACCAGGAAAAATGGATTTACGTGTTATTAAAACATTCAAACCATTATCGTTGATCATATTCTTTTTATTACTTTTTTCAGTATGCAATAGTCAAAAAATAAAATCAAAAGAAAAGCCGGATTCTTCAAAAACAAGGGTGTGGAAAGTAATCGGTCCGGGCGGAGGTGGTGGTGTATTCTTACCAAAGATTAGTCCTTTTGATGAAAATTTAGTCCTTACACATTGCGATATGACCGGTGCTTACATATCTCATAATGGAGGGGCAGATTGGCGTATGCTTAATCTTTGGACCGTTCCAAATGATTTTGAGTTTGATCCCGTAAATCCAAACACGATCTACATAGCTACCATGGGATACCGGCATAGTGAAGACAGGGGATCCGGGTTAAGCATTCTTTACCGGTCAGAAGACAAAGGAGAACACTGGCGAATTATTTATCCTGATGTAGGAAAGGCAAAAAGTGCTGTTAAACTCCAGGGATCCGATCAACTTCCGTCAGAAATTATAGAAGGAGCTTTTGATGGCTCAATTCAAAAAGTCAAAGTTGATCCTTCCGATAATAGAAAAATTTATTTGGGACTGACCCCATTGCAATCATACATCGGTGCTGATAAAAAAAATAGAGATTCCTCTACTGTCATGCTTGTTCTTTCAGGAGATCATGGAAAAAGTTGGAAATTGATCGCTAAGCTGCGCGGGCAAAATGTAAAAGCCATATTCCCCGGCGGCGAAGGGGCTAACTCCGGAGAGGTCATTGTTTTTACCGAAAGCGCCTGCTTCCAAATTGCTGAAAATACTGGCAAGATTGTCGAACTGCCAATACCTGTTAGAGAAGTTATCGCGGTGGCCGGCGGTAAAAACACGTTCTATATCCAATCAGATTTTCAAAAGGAAAATGAAGAAATAAAAGGTGGCATGTTTGTAAGTAAAGACCGGGGAAGAAATTGGGCCCAGGTAAATAATGGCTTATTGAAAGATTGCGCTGCTAACAAGCTACCGGATTTAAGGCACGGGTTTGCGGTATGCGAAACCAGGCCCGAAGTCGCATATCTTTCTACGGTTAATCCAACTGTTGGTGACAAAGGTGGTATTGATGAAGTTTTCAGCATATACAAAACAATAAATAGCGGAAGTAACTGGGAACCGGTGCTTTTGGCCTCTTCACAAAGAGGATTTATAACCAAAAATTTCAAAGGTTCCTGGATGGAACGCAGTTTTGACCCTGGTTGGATGGGAAGCCCGATTGATCTGGGTGTTGCTCCCCGCAATCCGGATGTTTGCTTTGGAGGAGACGCCCGCGGCTTTAAGACAGTCGATGGCGGAAAAACATGGGAACAGGCTTACAGTCATATCATGCCCGACAGCTCAAGCGCAAGTAATGGCCTTGATGTAACTACATGCTATGGGGTTCATTTTGACCCTTTTGACAAAAACCATTTCTTTGTATGCTATACTGACATTGGGCTTTTCCATACTTTTAATGGTGGAGTAAGCTGGTTTCATTCCATAACCAATGTGCCCCGGGATTGGCAAAACACATGCTATCAAATCGAATTCGATCCAAAAATAAAAGGAAAGGTTTGGTCGGTTTGGGCGAATGCGCATGACCTTCCACGGGAAAAAATGTTTGGCAGGGGTAGCTTTGACCATTTTTCAGGCGGTGTAGCGGTTTCCAATGATGATGGACATTCCTGGAATAAAAGCAATACCGGCATTCCTGAGAACTCAATTTGTACCAATATTTTACTCGATCCTGCAACGCCGGTTAATTCCAGAACTCTTTACGTGAGTGTTTTCGACAAAGGTGTTTACAAATCTACCGATGGAGGTAACAACTGGGAAAATAAAAATAATGGGTTAGGCGATAATCTTTTTGCCTGGCAAATGCGCCGGGATGCTAAAGGCCGCTTATTTGTTTTGTGCTCACGCGGACATCGAAATGGACAGGAGGTAAAAGGTGAAATATTTTTTAGTGATGATCATGCAGAAACCTGGACCAGGCTGACGCTCCCTGAAAACGTGACCGGACCGCATGACCTGCTCATAGACCCTGTAAAACCAAATATCATGTACGTAAGTTGCTGGCCCCGAACAATAGCGGGAAAAGATGTAAGTGGCGGAGTAATTAAAACAGAAGATGGAGGAACCACATGGAAACGGGTTTTTGATGAAAGCATCCGTGTGAACTCTGCAGGGATGGATCCAAAGCAGCCCAATAAAATTTATATTAACACATTTCAGAATGCAGCCTGGCGAAGTGAGGATTATGGTGAAACCTGGAAAAGAATTGAAGGATACCGGTTTAAGTGGGGGCAAAGGGCAATACCAGATATTATTCATCCCGGGATGCTTTACCTCACGACTTATGGTGGCAGTGTATTTTATGGCCCTGCAGATGGGGTACCCAATGCTTTTGAGGATATCGAAAATATGCCAGAGGGATGGTGGTAAGGCTTAATTGTCCCGACCTTTAAGAGGGAATTAAAATTGGGAATAATAAATATGGCTTTAGTCAAAAGAATTGTTTGGCTAAAGCCAATAAAAGTTCTCTATCATTGCCTGAGGCGCAGTGCAATTGATTTATCTACCTTATCTAAATAACGTTGGACTGCTACTCTGAAATTTAGCGCATCATTTGTACCAGGTAGTAAAACAAAATTTTCTTTTTATGAAAAATCCGGATAATTTATTTTCAAAATATGCGATTCATACCGTTTTTGTTCTTTTTACAATCCTTAGCTGCAGTATGCATGCCTTTGCACAAAATGAAACAATTCCCGGGGAGATTACCACTCCCTACCCTACTATAATCAACCTGGCAATCGAATGGAAAATACGGGGAGATGATAATCAAAATGGAATCGTAACTGTAGAATTCAGGGAAAAAGGCAAAAGCACATGGGAAAAAGGAATGCCATTGCGGAGAGTGCCTGAAGGGAAAAATAAGACTTTGGATATCCTCTTAAAAACAGTTGCGGGCTACCCCGACTTCAAATGGGTGAATAAACATTCAGGGAGTATTTTTGATCTAAAACCCAATACGGTTTACGAGATCAATCTAAAACTGGAAGATCCCGACGGAGGCTCGGCAGAGCATACAGTGGAAGCCCGAACCAGTCCGGTGCCCCTCGTAAACGGTAATGCAAAGATCATGGAAATCAAGCCAGGTAAGTACGATACACTACATACCATTAGCGGGAGCGCAGAGAGCCCGGTAGTGTATCGTTGCGGCAAAGGAAAGGCAACCTTTACATTCGTTGATATTCAAAATAAGCAGTGGGTTTATGTTGAAGGGCTTACCGTAAGAAATCCCATTCAGGATGGTTTTGGTATTTGCTTAAGTGGAGCAGCCAATTGCATGATCAGCCATTGCGTGATTGATGCATCTTATGGAATAGTCGCATATCTTCCGGGGGCAACCAATTGTTATATAAGCGACAACGTGGTAACCGGTAAATCTGTATGGTCGGTTGGAACACTTTATGAAGATTCTTTAAACCAGGGAGAAGGGATTCAAATGACAGGCCCTGGTAATGTGATTTGTTATAATAAAGTTTCGCATTTCAGGGATGGCATTTCCCTCATGGAAGACCAGTACGTTGCCAATCAGGTTTGTGATGATATTTATAATAACGATGTTAGTATAAGCACTGATGACGGTATTGAAGCAGATTTTTGTTTTTCCAATTGCCGGGTTTTGCGTAACCGCGTTACCAATTGTTTTGTAGGGCTCAGTTCCCAACCTTGCCTGGGTGGCCCCAATTATTTTATACGCAATGTGTTGTACAATGTACTTCACCTTTCTTTTAAGTTACAGCGGTTTAGCCAGGGGGATGTATTATTACACAATACAGTCGTAAAACTGGGAACCGGTATGACTTCAAAATCTCCCATGGACTATGCATTTTTCAGGAATAACCTGGCCATCGGCGGCCCTGCAGGTAATGTTAACTGGGGTGGCTGGGGAGCAGGCAATCCCTATGGTTCCGATATTAAGGATCCCGGCATCCATAGCAGCTTTGATTATGATGCCGTAGGGGTGAGCGGTACAACGTACATTGCAAAAATTGGCGACACGACTTTTGCAGCGGTCGAACCACATGGCATAGAGCGGATTACCATGGAGGAAACGTTTCCCGGTATTAAGTTCCCCTATAATCCATTTCCAAAATATGCGGTTCCCGACCTGAGACCAAAAGCCGGATCAAAAGTGGAAGATGCAGCGGTAATCATACCAAACATCAATGACCATTTTAGAGGTAAGGGGCCTGATTGCGGCGCCTATGAAACAGGCCAGCCACTTCCGCATTACGGACCACGTATAACAGATTAACTTTTGAATATTGAGTGTTGAATATTGATTATTAATTATCGATTATTTTGTGTTTTATACTGCGCAAGGAGTAAAAAATGAATTGATTTTCCGGCACTTTTATACATTAAATCCCTACAGCAAACCTTAGTAG
>JBDTZL010000021.1:0-21986 GCA_040005125.1 Ginsengibacter sp. | reverse complement strand
TCAATAAGTCAATAGTCAATAGTCAAATGACTAAATGACTCAATGACTCAATGACCCAATGACTCAATGACCCAATGACTCAATGACTCAATGACCCAATGACCCAATAACCAAATGACCAAATATTATTTCATCAGTTCATACACACCGCTTGCCTTCGCATCAACAGAAAAATCGACCAGGCCTGTTACTTCACCTGTGAGAATATTTTTCATTTTTGAGAAGCCATCTGTTCTTTCAGAATATTTTTTTGGAGAAATATCTTTTCTATCTTTTGCAGTGTTCATTACTATCATAACAGTTTGATCATTATTATAACGGAAATAAACATAGACGCCATCGTCGGGCACATATTGCATCATCTTACCCGTCGTTAATGCTGGCGATACCTTTCGAAAATTGGCAAGCTTTGCAATATATCTCCATATACCTTCTTCCTGTGCATTGCGGCCGGCAATTGAAAATTTATTAAGCGAATCCGACGGCCACCCCCCGGGAAAATCCTGGCGAACATGCCCGTCATTAGGGCTCGTAGATCCTGTGAGGCCCAGTTCATCGCCATAATATAATTCAGGAATACCTCTGCATGTTAAAAGCCATGAAATCGCAGATTCGTATTTTACTACATCTTCACCAATCACAGAAAAGAAGCGTGCCATATCGTGATTGTCAATGAAAATTACATTACGTGAAGGGTCCTTGTAAACGAAATCCTGGGTAAGGGTTGTGTATAAATTATTTATACCATCCGTCCAGCCAAAGTCTCTTGTCATGGCATCTGTAATTCCCCATAACGTTTGAAAATCTGCGGCTGCCTGCAGGTTGCTTTTAAAAGGAATGTTGTAATTATTTTGTACAAAGTAACTTTGGTTGGGAACGCCGTGCACCCATGTTTCACCAAACATAGTAAGTTGTGGGTATTCATCGGTAAGGGCTTTATTACAACGGTTCATAAATTCAAGATCATTGTAAGGATAGGTGTCTATCCGCCAGCCATCAATTCCAAATTCTTCCACCGTCCATAATGCATGCTCAATTAAGAAATTGGCAACATAGGGATTTTCCTGGTTAAGATCGGGCATGCTGGAAGTAAACCATCCATCGGTCATTTTCTTTTTTTCAATTTCACTGGCATACGGGTCAAAAAGTACCTGGTCTTTATAGGTTGTATTTGTATAAGAGGGCCATTGATGAAGCCAGTCTTTCATGGGCATATCAGTGACGGTAAAATGATATTTGCCCACATGATTGTACACTGCATCCTGGATTATTTTCATGCCTTTCGCGTGAACAGAATCAATAAGCTGATGGTACGCGTTTTCCCCTCCGATACGCGGATCAATTTTATAATGATCTGTAAATGCATAGCCATGTTCTGTTCTCTCAGGCATGTCATTTTCAATAACCGGGTTGAGCCAAAGAGTTGTTACGCCTAATGATTGTAAATAATTCAAATGATTGGTAATACCCTGCAAGTCGCCGCCATGGCGGTTAAAAACAGTATCCCGGTTCAGACTTTGGTCTCTCATACCGGCGACCCGGTCATTAGATGAATCGCCATTGCTGAACCGGTCGGGCATGATGAGATACATAAAATCGCGTGAGGTTACTCCCTGTGCGTAATCTTTTCCTTTCCCATTGCGGCGGCCCTTTAATTCATATTGAAGGTCTATATTTTTTAAAAATGGAAAAGTGAATTTGCATGGTTTGGCTGTTGCCTCTATTACTATGTCAAGAAAGATGTAATTAGGATTTTCAACACGATTGATCCGGGTAAGATTTACGCCTGGTGCAAGTTTTATCCCCGCCGGCCTCATTTTTATCAGAGGAAAATTATCGGCAATTTTATCTCCATGAACCATTACCTGCACTTTGTTCCATTTCATTCCAACCCACCAGTTTGTTGGATAACATTTGTATCCGTCTGTTTGCGCAAAAATGGAAATAGAAATGTGAAACGTAAAAAGAAAAAGAAAAAACTTTTTCATTGTACATAAATATTTGAAGTCTCCACCGGTTTCTCTACATCATTATCTTTAACAATGAAGTTTAGAAAACCGGCAATGATCATAGAAATCCCTCCAATAAGCAAAGCATAAATTCCCTGGTCATTAAAAAAGTGTTTTACAAAAAATCCAAGGATTGCTGCGGCAACTATTTGTGGTATTACAATAAAAAAATTGAATACTCCCATATAAAAGCCCATTTTATTAGGCGGCAACGCACCCGCCAAAATAGCGTATGGTATCGTTAATGTTGAAGACCAGGCAAGTCCTACGCCAATCATAGGAACCAGGAGCATGTATTGAGACTTAATAAAGAACATGGATATCAAACCTATTCCCCCGATAATGAGGCAAATCATATGCGTATATTTTCTCCCGATTTTTTTTGCAATTACAGGCAACATAAATGCCGTTATAGCAGACACCCCATTATATACCATGAACATAACCCCTACCCAGTCACCTGCATCCTGGAAAGCAGTAGAGGTCGGATCAGTAGAGCCAAAGGCATTTTGTGCAATACCAGAAGTTGTGTAGATCCACATTGCAAAAAAAGAAAGCCATGTAAAAAACTGCACTACGGCCAATTGAAGCATAGCCAGCGGCATAGTAAAAATCCCCTTTGTAATTTCAGCAATCCCATGAAACATGCCCTTTGTTCTTAATTTCTCTTCAGCCCATGTGTCAATATCTTCTGGTGGAAATTCTTTAGTAGTCAGAACTGTCCACAATACTGCAGAGAAAAATACAATAGCCCCGATATAAAATGAATATTTTACGGAGTCTCCAACCACACCCGGTGCAGCGGTATTACTGATATGAAAATAATTTGTAAAGATATAAGGCAACAGGGATGCAATAACTGCACCCAGGCCTATAAAAAAAGTTTGCGTTGCAAAGCCTGTTGTTCTTTGCGATGGAGGGAGCTTATCTCCCACGAATGCCCGGAAAGGCTCCATGGAAATATTGATGGATGCATCGAGCAACCATAATAATGTTGCCGCCATCCAAAGTACGGTGGATTGTGGCATTACGAAAAGTGCACACGAAGAAAGAACTGCTCCAATAAAAAAGAAAGGCCTTCTTCTTCCCCACCTTGGATGCCACGTTCTATCGCTTAGATAACCAATGATGGGCTGAACCAATAAACCCGTGATGGGTGCGGCGATCCATAAATATCCTATTTTATCAATATCTGCCCCGAGGGTTTGAAAGATCCGTGATACATTGGCATTTTGCAATGCAAAGCCAAATTGTATCCCAAAAAAGCCGAAGCTCATGTTTAATATCTGGCGGAATGTAAGCCGTTGCTGTAAAGGGGGGAGTTGGGATGACATAGCAATCGTTTAGTAAAAAGTTAGATTGTGTAATAATTACACATTGATAAAATTACAACAATCACAGAAAAGGCAAAAAATTTTATCCAAGGTTAAACCCATCAGGAACTATTGCGCCTTTTTTTACCACAACGATACCCTCCTTAACCGTATACAAGGCATGATCTGAATCTGCAAGATGGCTACCTCCGTTTATTCTAACGTTGTTGCCTATACGACAATTTTTATCAACAATTGCGTTTTTTATAAAACAATTATCCCCTATACCAAGTTTAGGTAATCCACGTTCCCCGTCGTACGCCATTTCTTCAAGTGTTTCATAATAATCACTGCCCATCAGGTAGCAATCGATAACTGTAGTACCGTGACCAATCCTGGTTCGGATACCAATTACGCAGCCTTCAATTCGTTCTCCATGAATAATACAACCATCGGCAGCCAGCGTATTCTCCATCCTGGAACCGCTAATCTTGGCGGGAGGCAACATTCTTGAACGGGTATATACTTTTTTTGTATTATCAAAAAAATTAAATGGCGGAATATCTTTTGTCAATGCAAGATTCGCTTCAAAAAAAGAAGCTATATTTCCTATATCTGTCCAATATCCATCATATTGGAAACTAAACACTTTATGATCTTTTATGGAACCGGGTATAATCTCTTTTCCAAAATCAGTAGCG
Organism: Ginsengibacter sp.; assembly: GCA_040005125.1. Lineage (GTDB taxonomy): Bacteria > Bacteroidota > Bacteroidia > Chitinophagales > Chitinophagaceae > Ginsengibacter. Next base: position 17,963 of record JBDTZL010000021.1, on the reverse strand, counting down.
TCCTTATTGCGGTTCTGCAACAGTTCAAATAATACTTCTCTTTTAAAAAGATAAATACCCATTGAGGCAAGATAATTTCTGCCCAAATTATTCATCGTTTGCCCCGTATCACTTAACCAGTCAGGAAGTTTATCATACCCCGGCTTTTCAATAAATGATGTTATTTTATGCTCATCATCTGATTTGAGGATGCCAAATTCCGTAGCTTCCTTTTCTGTAACCGGTATTGTGGCAATGGTAATGTCTGCACCGTTTTTTTCATGAGTACGAAACATATTTCCAAAATCCATCTGGTAAAGCTGGTCACCGGATAGAATGAGTACATGATCAAAATCATTATTCTCGAGGTGCCTCAGGCATTGGCGCACAGCATCAGCGGTTCCCTGGAACCATTGGGGGTTATCGGGCGTTTGCTCTGCTGCCATAATATCGACAAAGCCACTGCTAAAAGCACTGAACTGGTAAGTGTTTTTAATATGCTTATTTAGTGAGGCAGAATTATACTGTGTAAGAACAAATATCCTGTTGATGTTGGAATTGATACAGTTTGAAATGGGAATATCCACGAGCCTGTATTTCCCCGCAATAGGTACCGCAGGCTTGCTTCTGCTGGCTGTAAGAGGGTATAGGCGGGAACCTGCTCCGCCACCAAGAATTACTGCTATTAATGATTTGCTTATCCACATAGAATTTGAAATTATGAGTTATAAATTAAGGAAATACAAATTACAGATAATCAATTGAACAATCAAAATCAGCAGTGAGCTGTGAGCCGTGAGCTATCAGCAATCAGTCATTAAGTGCTTTACCGACTTCAATTTTAAAACCTCACCCCAACCCCCTCCAAAGGAAGAGGTACCTAACTTACAACAAGCACCTCAAACCCTGAACCTCCAACTTTGAACTTTGCGAACTCTGAACTCTGAACTCTGAACTCTGAACTTTGAACTTTCAACCATCACGAATTATAAAGATTGATATAAATTTCTGCACTTTTTTCCCAGCTATTATCAATCTGCATAATAAATTTTATTATTTCGTCTACGCGTTCCCGTTGTTCATACAATTCTATGGCGCGATATACTGAATTACAAATATCCCACACAGTAGCGCTACCGAAAGTGATACCATAGCCACCTTTGTCTCCGAAATCTTTGACAGTATCTTTAAGGCCCCCGGTGTTTCTAACCATGGGTATTGTGCCGTATCGCATGGCATACATCTGGTTAAGCCCGCAAGGCTCAACCCTGCTTGGCATCAATAAAAAATCGGCTCCCGCATACATCTGGTGACTTAGTTTTTCATTGTACCCGATCTGGGAATTATAGTAACCCAGAAAATGATTTCTTAAATTCTGTAGCTGGTATTCAACCGAAGGCTCACCGCTTCCCAAAATCAGGAAATTCATTTTACCTTCCATGTGGTAGATTGAATCAGTAATCACAGCAGGTAAAAGATCAGCAGCTTTTTCCCCAACCAGTCTCCCGATAAAAACAATAAGCGGTTTGGTCTCATCCAGGTTAAACAGGTCACAAAGTATTTTTTTATTGATAGCTTTTTTAGTTTTGAAATCTCCTATCCCAAATTTCTCTTCGATATAAGTGTCGGTTTCAGGGTTCCATACATCAGAATCAATACCGTTTAAAATACCATAACACTTTCCTCTTTCATAGTCGAATAATTTTTCAAGACCATTCGCTTCATATCTTAACTCTTGCAGGTAACCGGGACTAACGGTGGAAACTTTCGCAGCACATTTTATTCCGGATGCAAGCGGATTAATTTTATTTTCCCACTCAAGCAAGCCTGTCTTCCAATTATCCCAGTGGGGAATGTAATTGGATTTATCCCAATCCATCCATCCCTGGTATTGAGCGTTATGAATGGTTAGTATCGTTTTAATTAATGATAAATGCCGGTAAGCGTAACAATACTTCATCATAAAGGGAATGAGCGCCGCCTGGTGATCGTGTACGTGAACAATATCAGGATGGTGATTCCATTTACTTATCCAGTCAACCACGGCAATTTGAAAAGCAGTGAATCGAAGGGAGTCATCATCATAGCCATAAATTTTTTCACGATCAAGCAGGCCATAAATATCGACCAGGTATAAATCGAACCCTGTAACACTGCCCGCTTCTTTTATTATTGTATAATCAAACCAGTAATTGGCAAGGCCGAATGCTCCTTTGTGTACGACTTCAAAATTATGCTCATACAAAAATTTTGTGCGGTACATAGGCATTACCACTTTGGCAATGTGACCCAACTTGTTTTGATATTTTGGTAAAGCACCCACTACATCACCGAGCCCACCGGCCTTGGCAACGGGGTAACATTCTGCACTTACGTGAATAATTTCCATACTTCAAAATTAGCATCTTCAAAATAAGCATCATTTTCTTATTAAAAAATTATTAATGAAAATTCTTACCTTGAAAAATTTCTGTTACTTTCATTTAAAATCTCTTACGATGGCTACTCCTATCATGAATTTATCGGCCCGGAAACCAACAGGCGGCAAATTTGTCCCTACAAATTATGGGGCACTCAGTACATTAATTGTGGTATTTTTCTTCTGGGGCTTTATTGCTGCCGGCAATAGTGTTTTTATTCCTTTTTGCAAACATTATTTTCATCTTGACCAGTTTCAGAGCCAGCTCATTGATTTTGCTTTTTACCTCGCATATTATATCGGCGCACTTGCCCTGTTTGCTTATGGAGCATTTGGAGGAAAAGACCTGGTGGCAAAATGGGGTTATAAAAAAAGTATTGTGTATGGTTTACTCTTTTCCGCACTGGGTGCAGTTGCTATGATCATTGCTGTAAACGCAAACACTTTTGCCGGCATGCTGGTAGGCCTTTTTATTGTGGCACTGGGGTTTTCTTTACAACAAACTGCCGCGCAACCTTTTGCTATTTCGCTTGGCGACCCCTCTACAGGCACGGGCCGGGTAAACCTTGGCGGAGGTATTAATTCTTTTGGAACTATGATCGGGCCACTGGTTGTTGCATTTTCTTTATTTGGCACAACTGCGGCAATTACCGATGACCAGATCGCCGGGTTAGGCCTTGGGAAGGTGATTGTTTTGTATACCTGTGTCGGAATCCTTTTCGTTGGTGCTGCCGCTTTATTCCATTTTTCAAAAAAAGTTCCGGCAGGGATTTCTACAGAGAAAACCGAAAAAGCCAATAAGGCTCTTTATTCGTTGCTGATCATGACCGGACTTTTGATTATTATGTTTGTTCCCGTTTTTAATAGCTACAAAACGGATCCCGCTACATTAAGTGACATTGAAAAGCATAGCCTGGAAACTTATCGTATGGAATGGCTGTTTGGAGCTCTTGCTGTTGTTGTTATCAGCTTGTTGGTTTCAAACATTAGCGCAAAAAAAGACCCCGACGGATGGGGCGCTATGAAATATCCTCAATTGGTGTTAGGTATGCTGGCACTATTTGTTTATGTAGGAGTTGAAGTTACCATAGTAAGTAACCTCAGTGAATTATTAAAACAACCTGATTTTGGGGGATTTCAATCTTCAGAAGCTGCCGTATTTGTTTCGATGTATTGGGGTAGTTTAATGATTGGCCGATGGGTAGGTTCGATCTCGGCATTTGATCTGAAACCTGCCACGAAACAATTACTTACATTTATTGTTCCACTGGTTGCATTCGCCATTGTGTTAGCGGTAAATGCAATTTCAAAACATGATGTAAAAATATTGTACTACTATATTGTATGCGTCCTTATTCAAATAGGCGCTTTCTATGTAAGTAATAACAAACCCGCCCGTACTCTCTTGATTTTTGGGATGCTTGGCATGGTCTCAACGCTGATCGGACTGTTCTCAACCGGTACTATTGCCATTTATGCCTTCTTAAGCGGCGGTTTATTTTGTTCCATCATGTGGCCTTGTATTTTTGCATTGTCTGTAGCAGGGCTGGGAAAATATACAACACAGGGTGCTGCATTTTTAATCATGATGATTTTAGGTGGTGGTATCATTCCGCCAATCCAGGGCAAACTGGCAGATTATCTTCAGTCTAAAAGTGGTGGTGTGGTTGGTTATGGAATACATTATTCTTATTGGGTGGCTGTGGTTTGTTTTGCCTATATTACCTTATTTGCATTTATAGTAAAAGGTGTTTTAAAAAGACAAGGAATAGACTATGATGTTCCGGTCGAAGATACCAATGAAATTAATTCACCTGAAGGAGCATTTGAAGGATAACCAGCGTGATAATTTTTTATAAGAAAAGAATAAATTAAGATTATGGATTCACCATTGGAATATGCGATTGGTATTGACGTTGGAGGTACTAACACCAAATTTGGAATTGTAAATCACCGGGGTGAAATCTCTAACCGGGGCGAGATACTTACCAGCAGGCATACAAGTGTGGAAAAATTTATTGACCAATTGTATGAAGAACTTAAACCCGCTATTGCTGAAATTGGCGGGGATGATCTTATAAAGGGAATTGGTGTGGGCGCTCCTAATGGAAATTATTATAACGGCACAATTGAATACGCTCCTAACCTGCAATGGAAAGGAATTATTCCGATCGCAAGCCTCATCAGTAAAAAATTTAATAAGCCATGTTCACTTACAAATGACGCCAACGCCGCTGCAGTGGGTGAAATGATGTATGGTGCAGGACGGGGAATGCGTGATTTTATTATGATCACACTGGGTACAGGTGTCGGGAGTGGAATAATCGCCAACGGGCAATTGATTTATGGCCATGATGGTTTTGCCGGGGAATTGGGGCATACAATTATAAGGCCCGGTGGCAGGCTGCATTGGGGCACAGGTATGAAAGGCAGTCTTGAAACTTACGCATCTGCCACGGGGATTGCCCTTACAGCAAAAGAACTGCTCGATGAAAGAATGAATGATGAAAGTATTTTGAGAAAAATTCCCCACGATAAGATTGACTCAAAAGCAGTTTTTGAAGCCGCCGCGAAAGGTGATAAAATTGCGAAGGAGGTTTTTAAATTTACCGGCCAGATACTTGGAGAAGCCCTTGCAAATTTTGTCATGTTTTCTTCCCCTGAAGCAATTATTTTATTCGGAGGTGTTATTAAAGCCGGGAAGTTATTAATGAACCCTGTGAAAAAACACATGGAAAAAAACCTGCTCCCCATCTTTCAAAATAAAGTAAAATTATTGTTCAGCGAGTTAAAAGAATCTGATGCGGCTATATTGGGTGCAAGCGCGTTGGTATGGGAAATAAAACCTGTGGAACAAAAACAAAGCGCGGCTTGATTACACTAATTTAAGAGCAAATTAAACGAATTACACGAATTAAGAAAACGTGGTAATCATTTCTATGACACGATTTTTTTAACAGATATAACCATTAAAGTTGAATCGCGGAAAGTGAAAATTTATTCACTCATATTCTATCTCACCCATCTAAACCATCTAAACTTTCTAAACCTTCTAAACTACCTAAACCTTCTAAACTCTCTAATCCTTCCAAACTAATCTAAACCTTCCTAAATTAACCATTCAATTCCCATTCCTTTCTTCCCCAGCCTTCAATTACATGTTTTTCTGAATGATAGGAAGAGCGTACTAACGGACCGCTTTCCACATAATCAAAGCCAAGTTCATAGCCAATCTGCCGGAATTCCGCAAATTCATCGGGATGCACAAAACGATGTACCGGTAAATGTTTTTTTGATGGCTGAAGATATTGGCCAATCGTTATCACGTCCACATGGCTCGCCCGTAGATCCTGCATGGTTTGTATTACTTCTTCTTTCTCCTCACCAAGCCCCAGCATGATACCGCTTTTGGTGCGCATGCCGCCTTTCTTTAAAATTTGTAATGTTTCCATACTACGCCAGTATTTTGCCTGTATTCTAACGGTGCGGGTTAAACGCTCAACAGTTTCTATATTATGGCTCACAACATTGGGAGCAGCATCAATAATTCTTTGTATGTTCTCTGTTTCAGCTTTAAAATCAGGGATAAGCGTTTCCAGGGTAGTTAAAGGATTCAAAGCCTGTACTGCTTTGATGGTGTTATACCAAATGACAGAACCGCCATCTTTAATTTCATCCCTGTCAACAGAAGTAATTACGGCATGCTTCACTTTCATCAAATGTATGGCTTCAGCAACCCGTTGCGGTTCGTTCCAGTCTATAGCAAGAGGACGGCCGGTTGCCACTGCGCAAAATCCACAACTTCTCGTACATATATTTCCAAGTATCATAAAGGTGGCCGTTCCTTCTCCCCAGCATTCACCCATATTTGGACAATTTCCGCTTTCGCAAATGGTGTGCAATTTGTGGTTATCCACCAGGTTTCGTACGTGCTTATATTCTTCACCAATTGGTAGTTTCACACGAAGCCATGATGGCTTTTTAGGCCTTACTTCCAACGGTATTATAATTTCCTCATTCATTAATAATGTATTCCCGTAATTTGAAGAGATTAATAACAAAAATAAACCGCAGCTATTTTCTTTTACCAAAGCAAATAGACACATATGCGCTAAAGAAAAACCGTTTTTGCGGAATCCGGAGAAGTATTGGAATCTTTTTAGAATACAATTCCCCGGTTATACCCACTTCAATCGCCGAAACGATTTCATTGTAACTACCATAGTCAAATCTTAAGGCAGTTTTTGCATACAACCCCGGACTAACGGTAAGGTCACTCCATCCCTTGCCAAGTGTGGGTCCGCCAACAAACGGCCCGTTCAAAAAAACAGCGCTATCCGGTGAATTGTACTTTACAAATTTAAGATCGTTTCCCACATCTACCTGTATATAATAAGGCCTCAATAAAGCCAATGAAATACCACCGCCATAATTTGCAGTAATGCTTACGCCATTTTTATTTGACTTATTTCCCAAAAGCATTTGTTGCTGTACCCCAAGCTTAACCGGGTAAAAAAAATTTTCCTTACCATAAATAAAAGGTATTGTATTGGCAAAAGGGTTGCTTTGCTTATCTTCCTTTACGTTTTTTCTCTCGCTGATCTCAAGCTGGTATAAAATTGATTTCTTTACTGAACTTGCACGCCCCAGTTCAAAAAAAACACCATACCCGTCACTAATGAGTTTGGCTCCAAACACAAAGCTCTTTTTATAGGTAATAACGCCCTCTTCCTCCTCCTTAACAAGGTTGTTAATATGTGCCCGTTTTTCCTGCTGCCGTTGCTTTTTTGTTTCCTGCGCGGATGCTCCAAAGGAAGCAGCAATGATAAAAAGTAAAAAGATTATTTTTCGCATGTAATTATTGAGGTTTTACTTGTGTAAATTTATACAAAAATACATAATGACTGCATCAATAGTATATACCGGAAACTTACGTTGTACAGCCCTGCACATTCAAAGCGGAACCATTATTGAATCAGATGCACCTACCGATAATCGCGGTAAGGGCGAAAAATTTTCTCCTACCGACATTTTGTGTGTTTCCTTAGCTACCTGCATGCTTACCACTATGGCAATAAAAACCCGGGAGTTACAGGTAGATATTTCCGGCTCAAAAGCCGATGTAACCAAGCATATGCTTAGCGATCCGCGCAGGGTTGGCAAAATTGAAGTGACTTTAAGCCTGCCCTCAAATGCGGGTGAAACAGACCGGAAAATACTGGAGAATACCGGAGATAATTGCCCGGTTATGAAAAGCATTCACCCTCAAATTGAATTGGTGATAAGTTATAAATGGGATATTCCCCACCCGTCCGCAAAGGAGACTGAAAGCGAAATTCCGGTGGCTATCAGGAACATAATTTAACAATTAATTTTCAATCAGGAACTTCTTTTCAGCAATGCATTCCCAATCGCACAATGCAGGCAAAGCCTCTTATTACAATATTTATTTTTTAGCTGGATGAGGGCCTGGGAATCCATTGCGGTTTTATTAGAGAAGTCAAGATTTTCAAATCCTTTTGTTATACTGTTTTTTTCAGCAGAAAGCTCATCAAGCCATTTTATTGCTTTGTCTTTATATACCTGCTCATTAAGATGTATTCCATAGGCAAAAAGTACAGGGACAATGGTATTGATGATAATATTATTGATCATTTGCGCGCCCAGTGTTTTCTCCCTATAATCAGATTCCTGGTCAAAAATATAATGGTAATGCCAGTAATCATTGGCCTTTACATCCAGCATTTGTTTCACTTCCTTCAAAGAGGATGCTTCTTTTATTTTGGAAAACAAATGCTCACTTTCATGAATCAACATGGATAGCTGGGCCAGCCTTATTGATGGAAAGTTAGCAGGACGCATTCTTAAAAAAAACAGTTCGCCGTCTATGGGTTTTAATTTGTATTTCTTTTGATAAAATCTATATTCCTTTTGGAGCATAAGTGGATACTTTTCATGAAATTGCGAATTAAGCAAACCTGCCTGTCCGAATAATAACGCTTCAATTTGCAGGGTTCTGTTTTTATGTTTTGCTAAAATTGACACAGGTAATGTTTTTGCAATTCTTTGGAAAAAATCGCTGTTCACTGTAAGTCCGAAATTGGCCGCAATAAGCCACCAGAATGCTTCTTCCCAATGAAAATTAGTTTCACCCAGGATGGAAAGTAGTTTCTCGGATTTTGCAATCAATCTTTCAGCAATCAGCCTTTGTTTCCAGTTAGCAAGTGTCAATTCATTTACCTGGCGCACCTGGCCCTCGCACGGAATGAAATGAGCGGTTTCCATTAGTTCCCTGTACTTTTCCAGCAACAATTTTGACACTCTGTTTTTAAGTTCAAATGTGGCCAGGTCATTTCCGTTGGGATCTTTTATTGAGGCATCATAGTTCCACACCACATGCAGGATAATGTTATTAAAATTTGAATCTGATGAATGGTTGTGTAAATTCCAATCAGATGAATTGATGTGAAGTTCCACATTACCCGCCCAGAGTGTTTTGCTGATTTTTATTTTCGCTCCCGTAAAATCGGGGCCCTGGTTTCTGTTGTGGCTGCCGGGATATATTATTTGGATAGTTTCTCCTGCCGAAGTGAGCAGCTCAGAACTATTGAAATATTGAAACTGCCAGATGTATTGCAAAAGATCTTCCTGCATCAGCAAATTAGTTAATGAAGGAAGTTAAAAAAAATATCCTGTTTATCCTAATGTTTGCAATTCTTTGAGCACACGGCTTACGGGCAAGCCCATCACATTGTAGAAATCTCCATTAATAGAGCGAATCCCCGTAACACCTATCCATTCCTGTATTGCATAAGCACCGGCCTTATCGTAAGGCTTGTATTTATCAACATAATATTCGATCTGCCCGTGAGAAAGCTTGTGAAATTCTACCAGGGTTTTATCAGCAAAAATAATTTTCTTTTCTCCCGATAAAATACAAACGCCCGTAATAACCGAGTGCATTTTGCCAGACAACATACCAAGCATTGTAATGGCCTCACCACGGCCTGGTGGCTTCCCCATTATCTTATCTTCCAGCACTACGATAGTATCGGCGGCAAGGATCGTGTACACGTTACCGTTAGCCCTTGAATTCGCGGCCCTGCTTTTAACAGCTGCTGCCTTATCAAAAGCAATATGCATGGCAATTTCCGGCGGAAGCAAATGAGCCGGGTAGCTTTCATCTGTTTCCGGGATAATTACTTCAAACGGAACCTCAGCCCATTGAAGCAATTGGCTGCGGCGCAGCGACCCCGAGGCTAAAATGATCTTTTCGATGGTCATTTGAATAAAAATTTTTAAAAGAAAATCATAGACAAAATACCCGTGAGCATTATCAGTTTCACGGTGGTACTTAAATGGTGAAAGTCTTTTTGCGAACGCGCTACATACAACTTGCGAAGCACGTATAATAAAGGAATGATTATCGCAATCAAAGAATATAATGCTGAAAACCACCAGCCCAGCTGTATTACATAAAATTGCATGGCCGCTATTGAAGTGGTGATTACCACGATCCACACAGCTACAAAAACTTTCGAAACCTGCAGCCCCCATACAATGGGCATGGTCGTACATCCGTATTTCATATCACCACGCATATCTTCCATGTCTTTAATTACTTCCCTTATAAGTGAAATAATGAACGCAAATCCGCCATAAATAAATGAAAGCTTAACAAGTCTTTGCCGGTAAATATCATGCGTTGGTACCCGCAAACTAAATTCTGAAACCATGAGTATCAAAATGACCCAGGCAGTAAGCAGCGATATCAATACATTGCCAATGAGCAACTTTTTCTTGAAAGTAGTTGAGTAAAACCAGAGACCAATAATGGCCAGCAGGTTACATGCAGGGATGTATAGATTTCGCTGTTTATAACCAATATAACAGCTAATAACAAAGCCTGCAAATGAAAAAATCATATGGAGAACAATTGCCCACCGTCTTTTTATATAACGGTCTACAATGAGTTTCGAAGGCTTATTTACAAGATCGATATTCACATCAAAGTAATCATTGATAATATATCCCGCCGCTGCTATACACACCGATGCAAATACAAGCAGGTAAAATAAGGGTAATGAAAGCCGGATGCTTTCAAAGCCGGAAGGGCTGTTAATAAAAGCAAAACGCAAAATAAAAAACCTGAACAGCACTTGTGTAAGGGCAATAAAGAACAGGTTGGGCCACCTTACCAATTTAAAAAATGCTGACAGAACATTCATTCAGAAATTTTTATTAATGTAAAACCCTCATGTTGAAGGAATGCATGTCTCCAAAGGCCAGTTATTATTCAATTTCAACACTTTTTCAATCACATCCCTCACACAACCATAACCTCCACGCATAGGCGAGATATATGAAGAAATTTGTTTTATTTCAACTGCTGCATCAGAAGGGCAACAGGCAAATCCCGCAATGATCATACAATTGTAATCCGGCATATCATCTCCCATAAATAATGTTTCAGCAAGCGAAATATTATTCTTTGAAAGATATTCCTTCAAAAAACTTTCCTTGTCATTTACTTTCATATATACATCTGTAACCCCCAGTTTCAAAAGTCGTTTTTCAACCGGCACTGATTCGCTTCCCGAAATTACAACGATCCTGTAACCATGTTTAACCGCCAGCTGTAATGCATACCCGTCTTTAATGTTCATGCTGCGTAACCATTCCCCGTCACTCTCAATAAGAAGGGTTCCATCTGTAAGCACGCCATCCATATCAAACACAAAAGCTTTTACAAACCGGAGACGGGAAAGAATACTCATTGGTAAAAAAAATTTTGGTAAAACACTGTAAGCAGTAAAGAATTTATTTTCGATTAGAAATAATATTATTCATAAGAGCAACTTCTCAAATATACCAACAGGATTCTACATCTCTTCCTGTTAATGGGCAAAGGCCTTTCTGTTCAAACTTAAACATTACATTCCACATCGGGCATTATCTTTCTTTTTGCGCGCAAAACTACACTTTACAGTACAAAAACCTTTACGAATTTCGTAAACGTTTACCGTGTAGATCTCACCTTTTTTTCTCATGTAGTTTTAAAATACTCTCTGAAAGCTTAAGATAGAGGTATTTAAGATCGGGATGGGCAGAAAGAGTTTGCAAATGAAGCGTAAGTGTAGAAATATCTTCCCGTACGGCCGGGCCGGTTTGCACATCATACGGTGAATTGAAATTAATCCGCGAAGTAACTTCATTTATAAGAGGCAGTAAATTTTTGAAATTAATTTTTTCTTTTTCGCAGAACTTTTCTGCGATCGCATAGAGATGATTGGTAAAATTACTTACAAATACGGCAGCAACATGGTAATGCAGTCTTTCCAGGTCATTAGCCTGCGTCACGTTATCTGAGAGGCTTCCTGCAAATTCCATAATTCTATCCAATGTTTCCGGGGTATTACCATCCACAAGAAAAGGTACTACCGGAATGCATTCACTTATTTTGGAAAGCGTTTGCAATGGATACAGCACTCCATAGCCTGATGAATTATTCTTAAGTACCTCTATTGAAACCGGGCCGGCAGTATGAACTACAAATTTATCTTTCAGGGCCGTAATCTTATCAATTGAATTAAAAGCAACATCAGATACTGCGACAATATAAATACCAGCCTCAGCAAACTGAGGCTCAGTAATGGTAACTGCCTCCGCATTATATTTTGATGCGAGCGCCCCGGCGCGATCGATATTGCGGCCTGCTACCTGCACGATTTCGTGGCCGCGTTGTTGAATTAATTCGCTGAGAACATAGGCGACATTTCCCGAGCCTACAATTACAACCTTCATTTAGTATTGTTTTCGCGGGATTAGTCCACAAATTGTATGCTAATAAAAATATTGATACCCTTTACATTTTGACTGGTAAGGTTATTTATTTAAAAATGGATTCGTAATTATTCAATATCGGGAGGCCTTTCTACTATAGAATAGTTTCATAAAAGAGCTTATTGTCAGTATAATAATATATAATTAAAATACGTAATTAAAAATCCCCATTCCGCTTTTAAGATTCCATTTTTAATTTTTAAGCTAATATTGCAGCTACCGAAAAATACTTTACTAGTTATTGCGTTTCGTATTTGAAACGATGCCTGAGAGATAAATAAAACAATTATGGCGAAAAATTTATTGATAGTTGAGTCCCCTGCGAAAGCTAAAACCATTGAAAAAATACTAGGTAACGATTTCGATGTGCGAAGTTGTTATGGGCACATCCGTGACCTGGAGAAGGATGATATGGGCATTGATGTTAAAAATAATTTTGCACCACGTTATAAAGTTCCTGACGATAAGGCTAAAGTTGTAAAGGAATTGAAGGATCTCGCAAAAAAAGCTGATGAAGTATGGCTTGCATCGGATGAGGATCGTGAAGGAGAAAGCATTAGCTGGCATCTGGCTGTAGTATTAGGACTTGACACAAAAACCACCAAACGTATTGTCTTTCACGAGATTACAAAATCAGCAATTCAACATGCAGTGCAAAATCCAAGGTTTATAGACATGAACCTGGTAAATTCACAACAGGCCCGGAGGGTAGTAGACAGGCTTGTTGGTTTTGAGCTTTCACCGGTATTATGGAGAAAAATAGGCATGCAGGGAGGCCTTAGTGCAGGCAGGGTGCAAAGCGTTGCCGTAAGATTGATTGTCGAAAAAGAAAGAGAAATCAACCAGTTTGAATCAACCGGCAATTTTAAAATTGAGGCTTTGCTGGCTGCAACCAACGGTAATGGCAAAACGCTTTCTTTTAAAGCAGAAGATGGAAAGCAACGCACCCTTGAAGACGCTGAAAAGTTTTTAGAAAAGTGTAAGGGTGCTTCGTATTCTGTTAAAGATATTGTCGTAAGGCCAGGGAAACGTACTCCGGCGCCCCCGTTTACAACCTCAACATTGCAACAGGAAGCAAGCCGGAAACTTGGATATGGCGTAAGCAAAACCATGTTGATTGCACAGAAACTCTATGAAAGCGGGAAAATTACCTACATGCGTACAGACAGCGTACATTTAAGTGAAACCGCAAAAGGCCAGATCAGGGAAGAGATCACAAAAAATTACGGGGACAGGTATCTTCAATTACGTGAATACAAAAATAAAAATGAAAGTGCACAGGAAGCCCATGAAGCAATAAGGCCAACCGAGATACAGGATAGTACTATTAATGACGAGGAAACAAGGCGATTATACGAGCTCATCTGGAAACGAACAATTGCCAGCCAGATGAGTGATGCAGTTCTTGAAAAAACCACCGCCAAAATAAAAATCAGCACTACAGATGATGAATTGACAGCTACAGGTGAAGTTTTAAAATTTGATGGGTTTTTAAAAATATATTATGAGGGCAGTGATGATGATGAAAATGACGGGCAGTTTATGGAGAGTGAAAGCAGGCTTCCACCGCTTTCAGTAAATCAACCCTTGCAGTTTGAGCAAATGACAGCAACCGAAAGATTTACCCGCCCGCCTGCGAGGTTCACAGAAGCATCTCTTGTAAAAAAACTTGAAGAACTTGGAATAGGCAGACCGAGTACTTACGCTCCGACCATCAGCACCATAGTTAAAAGAAATTATGTTGAAAAGAAAGATAAGGAAGGCGTGAAAAGAGTGATAAGAATTGTGAAGCTTCAAAATGATATCATTGAAAAAATAACCACTCATGAAATTACAGGCGCCGAAAAATCAAAGCTATTTCCTACAGATCTCGGTCTTGTTGTAACGGATTTTCTAAAACAACATTTTGACGAAGTCATGGATTATTCTTTTACTGCCAACATTGAAGAAGAGTTCGATAAAATAGCAGAAGGGAAACAAATATGGAGTAAAATGGTTGGCGATTTTTACAAGCCTTTCCATGAAGATGTGGAGCATACACTTGAAAATGCGGAGCGTGCAAGCGGCGAGCGGGAGCTGGGTGTGGATCCGGTAAGTGGCAAACCGGTGCTTGCAAGAATGGGAAAATATGGCCCCATGGTACAAACAACTTCCGCGGATGATGAAGAAAAGCCAAGGTTTGCAAAACTGAAAGCTTCTCAAAGTATCGAAACGATTACTTTGGAAGAGGCGCTTGAATTATTTAAACTCCCATTAATATTAGGTGAGTATAATGGCTTCGAAGTTTCCGTTAATGTAGGCAGGTTTGGGCCTTATGTAAAACTGGGTGAGCAGTTCATATCCATTCCCAAAGGGGAGGATCCGGCTGGAGTAGATCTGGAAAGAGCTATAGAAATTATAAATGCGAAGAAGGTAGAAGATGCTCCCATTGGATTTTATGATTATAAGCCAATAACAAAAGGAAAGGGGCGTTTTGGCCCTTTCATTAAATGGGATAATCTTTTTATAAACGTACCCCGGGGCTATAATTTTGACACGCTTACGCAGAAAGACTGTAATGAATTGATTGAAAAAAAGATTGTAAAGGAAGCCAATCGTTATATAAAGCAATGGCCCGAAGAAAAGATTGCCATTGAAAACGGGCGCTGGGGCCCCTTTATACGTTTTGGCAAAAAGATGTTAAAGCTTACAGCCAAAGGAAAGTATACTCCCGAACAATTAGAAGCGATTGACCTCGAAGAGGTGAAGAAAATAATTATTGCACAGGATCCAAAAGCATTCGATAAAAAAGCGGCTCCTAAAAAAACTGCCAAGAAGAAAAAAACCGGCAGTTCATAGTTTTGTTAAAAGCAATAATATTATGACACTTCAGATTATGTAAACTTCCAAACTTTTTTATCTTTACATCACCAAACACATTTTCAGGAACTGTTTGCACATGCAGGAAAACAGAGAAATATCAGCTCTATTCCATCTTATTGATGATCCCGACGAAGAAGTTTTCAGCTCGGTAAGTGATCGCATTGTTTCATTGGGCAGAGCCATCATTCCCAACCTGGAACATTTATGGGAAAATACTCCCGATGAAAGTGTGCAGGGAAGAATTGAGATGCTGATCCATAAACTTCATTTCAGAGACCTTGTAAATGACTTTACCAACTGGAAAAACGGGTCGTGTGAACTATTGCAGGGAGCATTGCTCGCAGCACGATACAGGTATCCCGAGATGGTTACTACCCCTACTTTGCAGGAGATGGAAAAAATCAGGAGAAATATCTGGCTGGAACTAAACAGTTATCTCACTCCTCTCGAACAAATAAATGTAATAACAGGAATTCTCTACAGTTATTATAAAATGAAAGGAAATGAAGTCGCCTACGATATGCAGGAAGATTTTCTTATTAATAAAGTAATAGAAAATAAAAAAGGGAATGCCATCACCAATGGAATCCTGTACCTCATCATTTGTGAGCTTCTTGATATTCCCGTGAAGGCTATCAATATCCCAAAGCAGTTTATTCTTGGTTATTTTGATATTGATTACAATTTTCCAAATCCTACCAGGCAAAAAAGTGAAAAAATAAATTTTTATATTGATCCTCTTAACGGACAGATCTATTCGCATAAAGATGTAGAAAATTATTTCAAAAGAATTTCTGTTCCACCTACACCTTCCTATTTTAAGCAACTTGATAACAAGCGTATTATTCAACACCTGCTGGAAGAATTCAGTAAGTGCTTTTCAAATGAGGCCAGCCTTTACAAAAAAAATGATTTGATCTTTTTGGCAAAATTGCTGGACGATTAATATAATATTCATAAATGTTGTATCGCTCTCCGCTTGGCATTATTAAAATAAAAATTTCCGGTGGCTGTGTTAATGAACTTATATATGTTAATGATGAATCAGAAATATCATCCGGGACAATACAATTACCCGCGGAAGATAAAACGATACTACAAAAATGTATTGCTCAATTTGATGAATATTTTTCAGGAAGAAGAAAGGTATTTGATTTTCCTATAAAGCAGGAAGGGACGGAATTTCAACAAAAAGTATGGAATGAACTGATCAAAATACCTTTTGGCAAAACGATTAGTTATTTACAGCTTGCGCAACGGTTGGGAGATGTAAAATCAATAAGAGCAGCTGCTTCAGCAAATGGCCGTAATAAGCTTAATATTATAGTTCCCTGTCATCGTGTAATAGGTTCTGATGGAAGCCTTATAGGTTATGGTGGAGGCTTACCCCGGAAAAAATGGTTGCTGGATCATGAAAATAAATATGCCAACGGGGTTTCTCTTTTATTTTAAGTATTTAAATTAACAAAGAAATTATAATTGGTAAAGTTTATCGGGGGGTTGCTGCTAAGTTTTGATATGACATACAGGATTTCTAATTAAGCCACTTCCAGGCTATACGTCGTTTTAGCATGCAGCACTTTAAAAGGACTGTATCCCTGTTGTAGTATACAGCCACTTGACAGGGCTGCACCCTGTGTTAGCATATTGCGCCCTTTCAGGGCTATAATACCAATTCGCCGGATACACAAAAAAAATTTGTGGGTTCCCGGTGCGTTGATGAGATATATAGCAACTAATGATTAATATAGCTAGTGTTGTGTTGACGTAAAATAGCCAAAGATAATGACGCAAATTCTACGCTCGAATTACTTTGCAGGCATTCATTAATCCGTGTAATTCGCATTAATTTGTGTAATAATTGTTCTTATAAACTGTGTATAAATTGGCCGTAAAATTGATAAAAAATTGTAGCCTCTATATTTTAAGTTCAATAAAAATACTATTATGATTTTTTCAATTTCATCTTTAAAAAAATTTACCGTTATCTCAATTGTATTGGTAAGTATTGTACCTATGTGCGGTTGTAACAATAATAAAACTTCAACAACAATAGCAAAAGGAGAAGCAGTAACAATTCCACAAAACGATGATTCCCTTTTTAAAAAATACAATCTCGACAAAATAAAATTGCCCCCGGGTTTTAAGATCAATGTTTATGCAGAAGTTGATAAAGCACGAAGCCTGTGTGTTTCGCCGGGAGGTACGCTCTTTGTAGGCACGCGGGGAGGCGACAAAGTAATGGCAATTACCGACGAAAATCATGATGGCAGGGCAGATAAAGCTTATGTAGTTGCCAGCGGCCTCAATACTCCCAATGGAGTGGCTTTTAAAAATGGCAGCCTTTATATTGGGACTATTTCAACAATATACCGGTTGGATAGCATTGAATCAAAGTTGAGCAATCCCCCGGCACCAGTAGTGGTGTATGATAAATACCCTACGGATGAGCATCATGGCCCAAAATTTATAGCATTCGGGCCCGATGGAAAATTATATGTTCCTGTGGGCGCGCCTTGTAATATATGTGAACCAGCTTCTCCTTATGCATCGATGACCCGCATTAATCCTGATGGAACGGGCTTTGAAATTTTTGCAAAGGGGATCAGGAACTCCGTTGGTTTTGCATGGCACCCGGTAACGAAGCAACTTTGGTTCACCGATAACGGGCGGGATCTTCTTGGTGATGATATTCCCAGTGATGAGTTGAACAATGCCCCTCAGGCCGGAATGCATTTTGGATATCCATATTGCCACCAGGGAGATATTTTAGATGCAGAATTCGGGAAAGGAAAAAATTGCAGCGATTATACTCCGCCTGTAAAAAAATTAGGCGCGCATGTTGCATCATTGGGCATGC
>JBDTZL010000289.1:0-6602 GCA_040005125.1 Ginsengibacter sp. | reverse complement strand
AAAAGGCATTTGTTTACAGGAACAATAGCAGGGAAATCAATAAAAATAATTTTATCGGCATTTTTTTAAAGGGAAAGGGGATGAATACTTTCGCCATCGGGAGCAAAATTAAATTATATGTTGGCAACCAGGTTTTAACCCGGGAAGTAATTCCATCCCGGGGATTTCAATCCTCAGTAGAATACAAACAGGTTATAGGTTTAGGGAAGGCTTCCAGGATAGATTCTATGTTGATAAGCTGGCCCGACAGGACTTATTCACGTTACATGGATCTTCCTGTCGACACGGTTCTCGTAATCAACGAGGCTGATCAAAATAAATTTTCAAGTGATACGATAGCAAAGGCTTTGCCACCGTCTTTACTGTCCGCGGTAAAAAGCACATTTGATAAACACAAAGAAGATGATCACAACGATTTTTATTATGAACGAAATTTGCCTGAAATGCTCTCCAAAGAAGGGCCTAAAGCTGCCGTGGGGGATGTAAACGGGGACGGGCTGCAGGATATATATATTGGTGGCGCTGCGGGGCAGTCGGGCCAATTATATTTGCAAAATGCTGTAGGAGGATTCGTAAAAAAAGAAGAAAAAACATTTAACGACTTTGCTGATTTTGAAGACCAGGGCGTGTTATTATTTGATTGCGATCATGATGGTGATCTTGATTTATTGGTGTGCCCGGGTGGAAATAATTTCCCGCCAGGCAGCAGGCAATTGGAACTGCGCCTTTACAAAAATGATGGCAAGGGTAATTTCACAATTGACCCTGCTGCTTTCCCAGCTAATACTTCAAATATTTCTGTGGCCATTCCTTATGACTTTAATGGCGACGGTAACCTCGACTTATTTGTGGGTGGGAGAAATGTACCACAAAACTATGGAATGGCGCCTGCAAGTTACATCTTCGTAAATGATGGTAAGGGGCATTTTACGGATATGGCCAAAACCAAAAATCCTGATATTTCATCTATTGGAATGGTTACCTGTGCTGTATGGGCTGATGTAGTTGGGGATAAAAAAAATGAGTTGATTATAGCGGGGGAATGGATGCCACCCAGAATTTTTTCCTATAATGGCGACCATTTTATACAGGTAAAAACCGACTTAGACAGCCTGTATGGATGGTGGCAGTCCATGTCCGTGGGTGATTTTGACGGAGATGGGCGGCAGGATATTGTACTTGGTAACATCGGCGAAAATTTTTACCTGCATCCCGATCTGCAGGATCCCGTTAAACTCTGGATTAATGATTTTAATAACAATGGTACCATGGACAAAATTCTAACCCGTACTGTTGATGGGGAAGATAAGGCCGTTTTTTTAAAACATGAGATCCAGGACCAGATACCTTCTTTGAAAAAGCAAAATCTGAAACATTCGGAATATGCGAAAAAAACAATGAGAGAATTGTTTCCCGGGGAGCAGTTAAATGACGCCACAGTAAAATTGTTTAATTATCCCTCTTCAATAATCGCACTCAATAAAGGCGATGGGAAATTTGTGATAGAAAAGCTTCCGCCAATGGCGCAAATATCCAGTACCAACGCCATTTTGCAGATGGATGTTAACAATGACGGATTCATTGACCTCATTTTAGGAGGAAATAATTTTGGGTTTTTACCCCAGTTTGGAAGGCTGGATGCCAGTTACGGAGATATACTGATCAATGATCATCATGGAGGCTTTACAAGGTTGGATTATTTTCATTCAGGCCTTGAAGTAAAAGGAGAGGTCAGGGACATTAAGGAAATTCGTACAGCAAATAAGAACTATATATTATTCATGGTAAATGATGAATATCCTGTTTTGTACGAAACAAAAGAAAGGATTAAAAAACCCGGGAATTATTCCAATTAAACAATATTGAATTTGATGAAGATTTGAAAGTTATGATTAATAAACCACTGCGGTTTCCAAAAATATTTTATATATTTTTTCTTGTATTCCTGTTTTCATCCTGTAAGCATAAGGATAACACGCCTGTTCTGTTCCAGGTACTGGATCATAACAAAACGGGCCTCGACTTTAGCAATACCCTTACATCAACAAAAGAATTTAATGTTTTCAAGTACATGTATTTTTATAATGGCTCCGGTGTTGGGGCAGGTGATTTTAATAATGATGGGCTGATTGATTTATTTTTTGCTTCCAACCAGGGAGATAATAAAATATACCTGAATCATGGCCATTTAAAATTCGAAGACGTAACCGCTGAAGCCAAAATTCCGGAGGACGGTGGCTGGTCGACGGGCGTATCGGTTGTGGATATAAATAATGACGGATTGCTTGATATTTATATTTGCAGGGTTGGAAATTTTGAAACGTTGCATAGTAAAAATCAATTACTGATTTGCCAGGGCATTGATAAAAATGGGGTTCCATTTTATAAAGATGAGGCACATGAATATGGGCTGGATTTTTCAGGCTTCAGTACCCAGGCTGTATTTTTTGATTATGACGGAGACGGAGATCTGGATATGTTTTTGTTAAATCATTCTGTTCATCAAAGTGGCAATTATGCCCCCAGGAAAGATTTTATAGGGACCTATTACCCGCTTTCGGGTGATCGCCTTTTTCAAAATGAGGGTAATGGAAAATTTTCGGATGTAACAAAAGAATCAACTATTAATAGTTCATCTATAAGCTATGGATTAGGAGTATGTGCCGGCGATATTGATCTTGATGGGTGGCCCGACTTATATGTTGGAAATGATTTTCACGAAAATGATTATCTATATATTAATCAGCATAACAAGACCTTTAAAGAAGACCTTACCAATAGAATAATGCATACCAGCAAGTTTTCAATGGGTGTGGATGTTGCAGACATAAATAACGATGCATACCCTGATGTTATTTCAATGGACATGCTTCCAAATACTTCCTATATATTGAAAACGTCTCTTGGGGAAGACGAATACGACGTATTCAATATGAAAATCGGATATGGATACAATTATCAGTATATGCGTAATAATCTCCAGTTGAACAGGAGGAATGGCATGTTTAGTGAAACCGGCCTCTACTCAGGCGTTGCAGCTACAGATTGGTCATGGGCGCCTTTGTGGATGGATTTTGATAATGATGGCCTTAAGGATTTATTTATATCTAACGGTATACCCAAGAGATTGAATGACATGGATTATTTAAATTATTTTTCAAGCGATGGGATACAGGATAAACTCGGTGATAATAGCGGTGGAGGTGGAGATAAAGACATGTCGTTACTTAATAAATTTCCTGAGGTAAAGTTGCCCAACGAATTCTTTAGAAACATGGGGAATGCAAAATTTGAAAATATTAAAAATGAAATTGAAGGAGATGTGCCAACATTTTCAAACGGTGCCGTATATGCTGATCTGGATAATGATGGAGACCTCGATGTTGTGGTAAATAATATTGATGATCATGCATTGATTTATGAAAATACAACAAATGATAAAGTCGCTAAACCTTTTATGGAAGTTAATCTCAAGGGACCGCCACAAAATATAAATGCCCTGGGGGCGAAAATTATTGTATACGACCGAAATGAAATTCGTACTTATGAGAAGTACCCGGTGAGGGGCTTTCAATCGAGTATGGAAGTACCCATGCATATTGGTTTAGATAAAACCAAAGTAGATTCAATTTTATTGATATGGCCCGATAATAGTTATCAGTCGATTCAATGGAAGAGTGTTTCTGCACAAATTAAGATTCAGTACCAGCCGGGGCTTCCAAAATATGATTATACAAGATTAACCAATCATTGGAAAAATCCCACAAGAGAGATGATTGATATAACGAAGCTTGTAAACCTGGAATTTAAACATGTAGAGAATCCTTTTGTTGAATTTGACAGGGAACCATTAATACCTTTTATGGTTTCCAGGGAAGGCCCGGCGCTGGCAGTTGATGATGCAAACGGGGATGGCCTGGATGATGTTTTTATCGGTTCCTCAAAAGGCTATAAAAGCGCCATATTTTTTCAAAGGCCCGGGGGGAAATTCGAGAGATCTGATCAGCCGGGTTTGGATAATGATAGTACGTATGAAGATGTTGATGCTACCTGGGTTGATGTAAATAATGATGGTAAAACCGATCTTGTAGTGGCTGCCGGTGGAAATGAATTTTATGGCAATGACCCATTTCAACAACCCCGCCTCTATTTAAATGACGGCCATGAACATTTTACAAAACTGGATCATGCTTTTGACAATGTATATCTCACGGGGTCCTGCGTAGTTCCTTATGATTTTAACGGCGATGGATACATTGATTTATTTATCGGGGGAAGAGCAGTGCCATGGGAATATGGGCAGGTTCCCCAATCTTATTTATTGGAAAATGACAGGCATGGCCATTTTAAAGACGTTACCGCAAAGTATAGTAAAGAACTCTCAAAAATTGGATTTGTAAAAAATGCATTGTGGTACGATTTGAATAAAGACGGCCATAAAGATTTAATTCTATCGCTCGAATGGGGTGGCATATGTGCTTTTATAAATGAAAACGGCGCATTCAAAAAACAAATGCTGAGTGATAAGAAAGGCTGGTGGAATTTTGCTTTACCGGTAGATATAAACGGGGACGGTAACATTGATATTATTGCGGGAAACGAGGGACTAAACACCCGTTTAACTCCTTCGCCCGAAGAACCCGTGCGGTTGTACTTTAATGACTTCGATGACAATGGTAAGAAAGAACAGGTGCTTACCTATTATTTGGAAGGTCATGAAATTCCTTTTGCTAACAAGGATGAATTACAAAAGCAGATACCTTTGATAAAGAAAAGATTTTTATATGCAAAAGATTTTGCGAAAGCATCCCTAAATGAGATTTTTTCTGAAGATAAATTAAAGACTTCAGATGTTTTAAAAGTGAATTATTTTCCAAATTCAATTTTGATAAATAATGGCAAATTGAATTTTACCACAGTCCCGCTGCCGTGGCTTGCGCAATTAAGCCCTTTCAAAGATGCTGTTGTGGTAAATGCTAATAATGACAGCTTGCCTGATATATTATTAGTGGGAAATTTCTACGACAATAACGTTCAAATGGGCAGGAATGATGCTGATTTCGGTACCATCCTGGTTAATAAGGGAAATGGCCACTTTGAATGCGAAAGCATTAACGGTTTACAAATTAAAGGCCAGGTGAAGCATATTAAAAAAATAAATATAGATAAACAGGAAGCTTATATTCTTGTGAGAAATAACGACAGCGTGATGGTGGTTAAGTTTAAAGACGAATTGAAGAAAACAAAATAATCCCTGCTATCATGGAATGGGGGTATAAATCCTTGTGACCCATTGCAGGGTATCTGCTTGCTTACTTCTATCGGTCACCAGCGATGCAAAAGGAAGTGCCATTCCCTGTACCTGGTAGTCATTCATATAAATTGCCATTTGATCCAGGGCTTCATTAACTGTATAATCGCCCCCCTTCACTTCTGCAGTTAATACTTTCCAGGGCACAAACCGTCTGTAAAGTACGGTGCCACTATCCTCAAGATATTTATTGACAGGAATGGCTACCATGGTTTCAAATGTGGTGTCATTAACTTTTTTAACACTAAGCATTGGAAAATTGTTTTCTTTTGCCCCCTTGCTGCTGATATATTTTTTTAAGCTTGCAATTAAATTATAGATATCCGTTGTAGATGGATAACCCGTTGTTATATCTCTGGTAGTGACCAAAGTAGAATCTTTTGAAATAATTTCATGTAAATGAATTCCATAAACGTTTTCACTTTTCGCCAAAAATGTCTGCAGGTGTGTTAAGATATCAGACATATTATTGTG
The DNA here is from genome assembly GCA_040005125.1 of Ginsengibacter sp. Classification (GTDB taxonomy): domain Bacteria; phylum Bacteroidota; class Bacteroidia; order Chitinophagales; family Chitinophagaceae; genus Ginsengibacter. The sequence goes on along the minus strand of JBDTZL010000289.1, from coordinate 817 downwards.
AAGTTTCCTTGCACTTATGTAATTCCTTATCCTTTCCACAGGATTTGAACTTGCAGGCATATTGCTTTTCCACTCTATCGCAATAGAATCTCCATTCATTGAAATCATTGTAATCAAACTCTCTAATAGTATTTGCCTATTTGAAATAGAAACTGATGCAGCGTTCATCATTTTTTTTTCAACTGAATAAACATAGTTCTTATACCGATAGGTATTTTTATCGTTTCCGGTTGGTAAATTACCAGGTGAATCCGCCGGAAACCATTTTCTCCAGTTACTTTCATCCAACAGGAACCTGTTGGCGATATTTATCCTTGTTTTTATAATAGCAACTTTTGAAAAATTAATTTTAGAGGGAATAAACAGGTAAATGCCTGCCAAAACAAGACTACATATAACTGTAACAGAAATCAATAGGGTTTTCATAAATTTTATCAGGGATGCAAATTACATAAACAGATTTCATTAGCTACATATTATTTCTAATTGATTTTGTTGCCGGTTTATTTTCAATTATTACTTAATCCTTTTTCGCCTGTTCAGTTTATCTTTTCAGTTATACTGCGCAAGGAGTAAAAAAGTGAATTGATTTTCCGGCACTTTTATACATTAAATCCCTACCAGCAAACCTTAGTAGAATGAACTTCATTAATGATCAACCTTATTACCTTATTACCAATAATTACAATATATAAGAGTCAATCATTTAATAAGGGTAATAAGGTAATAACTATTCAATAAGTCACTTTCTACTAAGGTTTCAAATCCAATGAGTTTATCCACTTTCACTTTAAAAGTCAGCACCTTGACATTTTGA
>JBDTZL010000304.1:0-6631 GCA_040005125.1 Ginsengibacter sp. | reverse complement strand
TATTTTTTTGAAAGTTACAACCAGAAGCTTTTTTTTGATGAAGGAATCGAAATCAATTTCGTACAGGATAACCAGGCCAGTTCTTCATTTGGTGTAATCCGGGGATTGCATTATCAATTGGAGCCGCATGCACAAACAAAACTGATCAGGGTTTTAGGTGGTATTATTCTTGACGCAGTGGTTGACATCAGGAAAAATTCACCTACTTACGGTAAGGCATATACGATAGAATTGTCTGCACAAAATAAAAGACAGCTTTTAATTCCGAAGGGTTTTGCGCACGGCTATTCTGTAATAAGCGAAACTGCAGAAGTTTTTTATAAATGTGATACATTTTATCATAAAGAAAGCGAAGGTGGCATCGCCTGGAATGATCCCATCCTAAATATTAACTGGCAGGTCCCCGCCGAAAGTGTCAAAATTTCAGAAAAAGATTCCGGGTACTCTTCCGTGGAAAATTGCAGGAATAATTTTGTTTTTGAAGAGTAAAAAATGATAAAATATGAGATCTCCTGTTGATGATAAAATTACAATATTGGTAACCGGGTCAAACGGCCAGCTTGGAAGTGAGATCAGGCAACTTTCTGTAAAATACCCATTGTATAATTTTTTATTTACGACAAAAGATGATCTTCCTATTGAAAGCCCTGGAGCGGTAAAAGGTTTTTTCGACAGGCAGCAGGTAAATTTTTGCATCAACTGTGCTGCATATACTGCTGTTGATAAAGCTGAAATCGAAAAAGAAAAAGCATTTCTTATCAACGCAGATGCAGCGGGGATTCTTGCGTCAGCCTGCAGCGATCATCAAACAAAATTGATCCATATTTCTACCGATTATGTATATGACGGCAGTAGACCTGTTCCTTTAAAAGAAAACGATGCCGTTGCTCCTTTAAATGTTTACGGGCAATCAAAGCTTAAAGGTGAAGAACTTATTATTAAACATTACCCCCCGGCACTTATTATCAGAACTTCATGGGTATATTCGGCTTATGGGAACAACTTTGTAAAAACCATGCTTCGGTTGTTTAAGGAAAAAGAAAGTATCAATGTTGTTAATGATCAATATGGATGTCCAACTTATGCCGCGGACCTGGCAGGAATAATTATGAACTTTATTGAAGGCATGAAGGGTAATCCCGGGTATACAGGCATCGTAAATTATTGTAACACCGGAATTACCACATGGTTTGATTTTGCTTTGGCAATAAAAGAGATTGAAAACAGTTCCTGTAAAGTTCTCCCTGTATCAAGTTCCCAATATCCTGTTGCTGCAAAACGGCCCCTGCACTCTGTTTTAGATACTTCAAAAATCAGGGAGATGCTTAATACAGGAATTCCTTTCTGGAAAGACAGTTTGGAAAAATGCCTGGATGTGCTTGCCTGATCTTGTTTCGGCTCAATTTCTCTTCTCCGACCGTTCTATTTTCGCACCCACGCTAAATGCCTGGCAAACTCATGAGTTTCACCAGTTGAAATCAGTTTTATCCGGATAAATAATCTTCTGTATTATGATTTTTATTCAGCCCTAATATATTTTTTAACGATTCGTTGTCATTTTAAAAAATTCTTTGATTTTGAGTCCATTATATTTGTCACAATAATTTATCGTAAATATTATACTCATATTATGAAATCACCAGGACTTCTTATTTTATTTCTTTTTCTTTTCCCGGCACTTTTTGCACAGCAAAATCTTAATGATCCATTACCTGTTGATCCCAACGTGAAAATTGGAAAATTGAGCAACGGCCTTACTTATTATATAAGGCAAAATAAAAAGCCGGGGCAAAAAGTGGAGCTGAGACTTGCCGTTAATGCAGGTTCTATTCTTGAGGATGATAGCCAGCAGGGTATTGCGCACTTAAGTGAACATATGGCTTTCAACGGAACAACTCATTTTCAGAAAAACGACATTATTTCTTTTTTGCAATCAATAGGAGTGAAATTTGGAAATGACCTGAATGCATACACCAGCTTTGATGAAACAGTATATATACTTCCGATACCTACCGATAAGCCTGGAAATATCGTCAAAGGATTTCAAATATTAGAAGACTGGGCGCATAATGTAACCTACAAAAATGAAGATATTGATGGCGAGCGTCCTGTGGTGCTGGAGGAGAGCAGACTTGGTAAAGGCGCGCGCGACCGCATGTTCAGAAAAATTTATCCGCAATTATTTGCAGGTTCATTGTATGCAAGCAGGATTCCTATAGGGCTTGACAGCATCATAAAGAATCAGAGTTATGATGTAATAAGAAAGTTTTATAAAGACTGGTACCGCCCCGACCTGATGGCTGTAATTGTCGTGGGCGATATTGAGCCCGCCAAAGCTGAAGAGCTTGTAAAAAAATATTTCAGTGGCCTTACCAACCCTCAAAATGAGCGGCCAAGAGTATATGTACCGGTGCCTGCTTATGAAAAGAGCGAAAGCAAAGTGGTGACAGATAAAGAGGCAACGAGCTATTCATTAATTGTAAATTATTCTTCAGAAAAAACACACCCTACATTAACGCTTGGAGATTATAAAGAGGATCTCATGAAAGAAATCTTCACAACACTTTTAAACCAGCGTCTTCATGAACTTACCCAAAAGGAAAATCCTCCATTCATTTATGCGGGTGCAGATTTTGGATCCTACGCACGCGGATATGAGTCTTTCACGGGATCGATAGGTACCGGTGATAAAGATGCCACAGCCGGGCTCAGGGCTTTTGAAGAAGAATTGGAGAGAGTAAAGAAATATGGCTTTACAAAGCCCGAGCTGGATAGGACAAAAAGCGATATGCTTACAGCAATGGAAAGAGCGTACAATGAAAAAAATAAAACGGAATCCGAAAACTATACTTCAGAATACCTGAGGAATTTTTTAACACACGAACCCATTCCCGGTATTGAAAAAGAAAACAGTTATTATAAAGAATTGCTTCCGCAAATTTCTATTGAGGATGTAAATAATGTTGGTAAAAAGCTTCAACAAAACTCAAATCAGTTTATTGCACTTACGGGCCCGGAACCTTCGGCAGGAAAGGAATTGCCTGCAAGCGATGATCTTCTTGCGGTGGTAACATCTGTTGAAAAAGAAGACGTCAAGCCTTATGAAGAAAAAGTAATTTCTTCTTCATTGATGACAACAGTACCTAAAGCGGGAAAAATTATCAGCACTAAAAAAAATGCGGTATTAGGTACAACAGAATTTACCCTGGATAACGGAGTAACCGTTACCATTAAACCAACCGATTTTAAAAACGATGAGATATTAATGAGCGCAGTGAGGCCGGGTGGCAAAAATAATTATGATGTAAAGGATAAGTACAATGCGGAGTATGCCACTGCAGTGATCAATAGTATGGGTGTCGGAAATTTTTCACCTGTTGATCTACACAAAGCACTCAGCGGTAAAACCGCCAGCGTAGCTCCTGTTATTTCGGCCATATCTGAAGGTATGACAGGCAACAGTTCGGTAAAGGATATTGAATCAATGATGCAGTTGATGTATTTATATTTTACGTCGCCACGCCTGGATACCAGTTTGTTTAAATCTTTTATCCAAAAGAATAAAGCCCAGTTTGCTCTTTTGAGTGCCAATCCCCAGGCAACATTTGTTGATACTTTAATCAGGACGGTTTATCAGAATAACCCTCTTGGGCCTGTTGTTGTTCCAAAACCTGAATATTTTGACCAGGTAAATCTCGACAGGGTTATGCAGATTTACAAAGAAAGATTTGGAGATGTAAACGGGATGCACTTCACATTTGTTGGCAGCTTTAAAGAAAATGACCTGCAGCCATTGATCGAAAAATATATTGCCAGCCTGCCATCCACTTCCAGGAAATTCAATTATGTAGATAATAAGGTGAGGCCCGTCAAAGGGAAAGTAACTGTTAACGTATACAAAGGCAAGGAGCAAAAGAGCCTTATTCTTGCCGTGTACAGTGGTGAAATGCCGTATAGCGATGCCCTCGGTCTCAAAGCAGATGCAATAAGTGAAATATTAAACATCAGGATTATCGAGGAATTGAGAGAAAAGATCCAGGGAATATATGGAGGGGGTACACAGGCTCATTTTGAAAAGTTTCCTTATCCTCGTTATTCATTCGTCCTGCAGCTTCCGTGTGGGCCCGAAAAAGTAGATACCCTCTTATATGCTGCCAATGCAGAGATACAAAGCCTGGTTAAAAACGGGCCGTCAAAAGAAAATCTTGAAAAAGTGAAACAGCAGTGGACAGAGAAATACAAGGTGGATATTAAAGAAAATGCTACATGGCTTTCGCAGCTTGAAAGTTTTTATTTCCCGGCAAATGATCCTGATTATTTTATTAACTATGAGAAACATGTAAATGCGTTGACGCAAAAAGATGTGCAGGATGCAGCCAAATTATTGTTATCGACCGATAATGTGGTTACAGGTATTTTAAGACCGGAGAAAAAATAGGAAGTAATTAAATCCTTTATAGGTAAGAGTTCTAAGAGCCCCTCTCCTTTTGAAGAGCGGTTGGGGGTGAGGCGGTGCGTGAAGGATGTCACTTGTTTTGGCCTTTTTATTTTGCTAATCGACGGCATAATTTTGACATCGGCTTTACCTTAATTTTTTTTCAGCATGAACATTGAAGAAATAAGAGATTACGCTTTGTCATTAAAAAATGCTTCTGAAAGTTTCCCTTTTGGAGATGATACTATTGTTTTTAAAGTTGACAACAAAATATTTTTGCTGGCCTCACTTTCATCAGAAGTATTACAATTCAATGTAAAATGCGATCCTGAATATGCCATAGAATTGCGTGAACAATATTCCTCTGTCCTGCCCGGTTACCACATGAATAAAAAACACTGGAACACTATAGTCATAGATGGAACTTTAACCGCCAGTCAATTGAGAGAATTTATAAAGGACTCTTACTTTTTAGTGGCTAAGAAGAGGTAGGATTTTTAGTTGGTAGTTGGAAAGTTGATAAGTTGATGCGCTGGCAGGTTGATAAGTTAAGAGGTTAATAATTTGATAGGGTTTGCGACAGCTTATTAACTTTTAAACCTGTTAACAAATTAACTAATTAACCTGCTAACTAATTAACCAGTTAACTTTGAACCTTTGAACGCTGTATGAAAAAAATTGACTGGTATATACTTAAAAAATTTTTTCTTACATTTTTCTTTTTCCTCATTGCGCTTACGGTGCTTGTTGTAATCGTGGATTTAAGTGAAAAGACCGATGACTTTGCCAAGTCTAAATTGCCTGTTGATATTATAATTACGCAATATTATTTTGGCTTCATTCCGCGTATTGATGCAATGCTTTTTCCTCTTTTTATTTTTCTTGCAGTAATTTTTTTTACTTCGATAATGGCCGGGCGCTCAGAGATTATTGCTATTTTAAGCAGTGGTGTCAGTTTCAGCAGGTTATTAAGGCCATATATTTTTGGAGGATTACTGTTTACCCTTTTTTTATGGTGGTGCAACCAATATATACTTCCAATTGCTAATCAAAAGTGGGCGACATTCAATGCAAAATATATTGATTTCAATTACGGCGGATACGAAAATACTTCCACGATCAGCAATAAATATTTTAAGCTTGATTCATTTTCTTACGCAGGTGTAAGATATTATGATACAATAAACCGGACAGGAAATAATTTTTTTATTCAAAGATTTAATAATACCAACCTTGTTTACAATTTAAGATCGCAATCAATTACATGGGATACGGGCGCCAGGAAATGGCGGCTTGATAATGTTATAGAGCGCCACATTAATGGCTTGCGGCAGCAGGTTAAGCAGCGTAATACGATGCAAATGAATTTCAATTTTAAGCCCCGAGATTTGCAAAGAGATGAATATATGAAAGATAAACTTTCTACACCCGACCTGGATGATTTTATTAACCTTGAAAAAATACGCGGCGCTGAAGATGTGAATACATTACTACTTGAAAAACATAACAGGAATGCCAATCCTGTTTCTGTGTTTATTTTAACCATTATTGGAGCATCTATTGCTTCAAAAAAGATCCGCGGTGGAAGCGGTTTTCATTTGGCCATAGGCGTAATGATATGTGTTTTATATATTTTGGTAGGCAGGTTCTCCACTGTATTTTCTGTGAAAGGAAATTTCAATCCCATTGTGGCTGCATGGTTGCCCAACGTTATTTTTGGCGTGCTTGCCTGGTATTTATACCGCAGAAATTCAAAATGATCCCCGTAGAGACGCCATGCATGGCGTCTCTACATGCATGGCGTCTCTCATGCATGGCGTCTATACATGCATGGCGTCTCTACATTATAAAAGTGGCCGGGGGATACCACCGGTCACGGCCAAACGCCGCTGTTGGTGTCCTTCACCAACCTGCCTACCGGACAGGCAGGCCGCAATATGGTTAACGAAAATCTCATTTTTAAACAGCTTCTGATTATGATAATTTAATATTTCATTTGTTTCACATTCGTTGTAATGTTAACTTTAGGTCTCTTCATTTAGTGCACGAAAAGCATTCACAATTTTTTAAAAATTTCTGACATGGGCGTAATTAAAGACAGGTTTAAGAAAAAAGCTGATACGGTATCTGCTGAAGTAAAGGACATATTGAAGGAGCATGGAGAAAAAGTTATTGGTGAAGTAAAGCTATCCCAGA
>JBDTZL010000415.1:0-22238 GCA_040005125.1 Ginsengibacter sp. | reverse complement strand
AAAAATATGGCGTGAAATTGATACCCGGGAAAAAATGAACCTTCCCTTTCGATACTCTGCTAATGAGGATAATGGTAACCAGCGGTTTATTTCTATACTTTTCAAAGCTATACAGGATGGGCCGGATAATGGCGGCGTAACTGTATTTGCTCCTGTAGATGATAGGTTTACAACTCCAATGACTGTTTCTGATGTAGCAGAAAAGATATCAGGAGGTACTGTTAAAGTCCCTATTTATGATTCTGTAGGACAAATTACCGGTTACAAAGAAACTGCTGCAGAAGTAAACCTGGATTCATTTTACAAATTCAGGATAAAGGAAGAGGTGATTTTTGATAAGCAAAGCTCTAGATTGTTTTGGAGGATCCTTGGAATCGCTCCCGTAAAAAATGTGATTACATCTACAGGGATAGATTTGGGGCCAACAGAATTATTCTGGGTTTATTACCCCGATATGCGCCCGATATTTGCAAAATTTGAGGTATATAATGGTAAAAACTATGGCGCACGAATGAGCTGGGAAGAGCTTTTTGAAAGCCGGATGTTTTACGGAAGAATTATCAAAAGCACTTTGGATAATCCATGGGATCAATATTTATCTGATCAACAAGGATTAAAAGAGAACCATATATTACAATTACTGGAGGGAGAAAATATAAAAGAAAAGATATTTAATTATGAACAGAACTTATGGAGCTATTAATCATATTTTCAGAAAATTAAAAAGGGAAGCAGAGATGCTTCCCTTTTTTGTTTACAAAAAGCCTTGTAAACTTTTTTTAATTCATGAATGAACCCGCATTTAAATTATCGTTCCCATTATGCCGGGGGTCCATCCTGAATTTCATCAGTATTTTTTTCAACCGTATCAAAATATGTAAGGATAATACCAGCCTTTGCCGCACCCACTATTTCAGCAAGGTCTTCTTTGGGCAGCTCTTTTATTTTTTTTACTGATTTGAATTTTTTCAAAAGAGTATCTGCTGTATTTTTTCCAATCCCTTTGATCATTTCCAGTTCATTTACAAATGTGCCCCTGCTGCGCTGGTTGCGGTGAAAATTTATCCCGAAACGGTGTACTTCATCTCTTATTCTTCTTATAAGTTTCAGGCTTTCACTATCCCATGGCAATTTAATCGATTGCTGATCTCCGGGGAAAAAAATTTCTTCTTCGTTTTTTGCAAGTCCTACAACTGTTGTTTTCCCTTGTAACCCTATTTCACGAATTCCCTCAATAGCAGCATTCAATTGTCCTTTGCCTCCATCGATAATTATGAGCTGCGGCAATGATGTGTTTTCGTTCTGCAGCCTTTTATATCTCCTGGTTACAACTTCTTTCATACTTGCAAAATCATTTATTCCGCTAACGGTTTTAATGTTGAATTTGCGATACTGGGTTTTATCGGGCAGGCCATTTTTGAAATACACCATAGCGGCAACAGGATAGCTGCCCTGGAAATTAGAATTATCGAAACATTCAATATGCATGGGAAGCAAGGGAAGATGAAGGTCTGTTTGTAACTGCTGCAAAACTTTTTGTTTTTCTTTGTCAGATTTACCCTCAAGCTGAAGCATTTTCTTTCGATTCAATTCTTCAATGAAATAGTTGACGTTTTTCTCGGAAAGCTCCAGCAATTTTTTCTTATCCCCTGCTCTTGGAACGGTAACCGTGATGCCTTCTTCAGGATAATTCATTTCAAAAGGAACTATCAGTTCTTTTGCTTCACTGGTGAATGTGCTTCGCAACTGGCCTATCGCAAATAATAAGACCTCCTGGTCTGTTTCTTCCAGTTTTTGCTCCAGCACAATTGTTTTTGTAAGAATGATAGTTCCTTCACTTACCATTAAGTAATTTACGTAAGCAATGTCTCCGTCTTTCAAAATTGAAAATACATCTACGTTACCAATATGTTCATTTACAACTTTTGATTTGGCCTTATAGTTTTGCAGGTGATCAATTTTTTTCCGGATCACATCTGCTTTTTCAAATTTCATATCAGCAGCACATTGCTCCATTTCATGCTTAAAATGGTGAATCACAGGATTGAGATTTCCCTTCATGAGATTCCTGAGTTGTGATAATCCTTCTGCATAATTTTCGGATGATTGTAATCCTTCGCAGGGGCCTTTACAATTACCCAGGTGATATTCGAGACAAACTTTAAATTTGCCTTTGCGTATATTCTGTTCCGTTAGGTTGAGCTTGCATGTGCGCAATTGTATATTTTGCTTTATGAAAAGCAGCAATTCCCTCACTTTCCCTACAGAAGTAAATGGCCCCAGGTATTGAGAGCCGTCATTAATTTTAGATCTTGTTAAAAACACCCGTGGAAACGGCTCATTCTTTATTACCATGTATGGATAAGACTTATCATCTTTTAGATTGATATTAAATTTCGGCTGAAATTGTTTGATCAGTGAGTTTTCCAATAAAAATGCATCCTGCTCACTATCTACAATGGTAAATTCAATTCTATTAATTCTTCTTACCAGTTCATGGGTTTTATAGCCCGTAAAAGTTTTAGTAAAATATGAACTCACTCTTTTACGTATACTATTCGCTTTCCCAACATAAATCAATTCACTTTTATCATCATAATACTTATAAATGCCGGGCTGGCTGGGCAGCGTCTTTATTATAGTCTGAAATACATCTTGTGTCATGATCATTCATTTAAGGGCTTTAAGAAGCTAACCAGGATTCACTCATCAAAGTTCCATTTCATTATTTCTTCTTTTACCTGCGGGTCTTTATTTGGTTGTTGTAAAATCGTCCTTATACTGCACCATTTATCTACTTTCCAGGTGAGTTGTGTCGTTACACTTTCTCCATTTCTAATGTCTTCTTTTACTAAATAAATACGCTCAACGGTACTTTTTTGAGGGTCAATATAAACATCCCAATGATTTAATTTTATGGAATCGGGTAATTTGGTTTTTGCATCAAAAGAAAAGGTAACAGCATTTATGGTTTGGTCCATGAAAGACTTTCCTGTGAAATAATTTCTCATAAAAATTGAATCAATAACCGGGTGAAGAAACGGAGATGCAAACTTCCGGATATCTTCTTTTTTGAGCCATACAGAATCCCTTCTATTTTCATTTATAGTTATTTTAACGGGTGTTATGGGAAGGGTGTCAGTTCCATTTAACTGTCCGGCAAGAAATTCAGTAACCGGGAAAAATGGCTGTGCTTCTTCAATAGTTTTCTCTGTCACAACCTGCTTCTCTTTGGCCGTATGGCAGCTGTTTAAAAATACGATGGTACTCATGCAAATTGCAAATACCGTAATAAATTTTTGCATTTGTAAAATTACGAATAAAAAAAAGCCGTTGCAGCGTATGGAGCAACGACTGCAAAAAATCATAGTTAAAAAATGAACCCGCAGAAAGGAATTTATTGCTGTGTAAAGTTTACCTGGAAATACCTATCCTGATGCCATAATCAATTAAATGTTCTTTTAAAGTATAATCTTTTCGGTAAGTTGACAGCAACTGGTAGCGAAAGTTGGGGCCTATCTGCCATTTGAATTTGGTGGACCTGAAAGTAACAAAGGCACCAAAATTACTGTTCATATTCAATTTGCGTAAAAGTGAAGGATCGTTTACATAAGTATTTCCTTCCGAGGAAAGGATGTAAGCATTGCTTTTAAGAACCAAAGATGGCTCTAGGTCGCCGCCAACATTAAATTGCACTTTTTCATTTCCTAAAAATTCATAGTGCAATCCAATAGGTATCGAAGCCTGCAAGTTATAATTGCGAAGTGTAACAATCGATTGGCCGGTGCCGTCACCATAGTGGGTTTCATAACTTCTCGAATAAACAGTACCTGTTGCCGGATCTCTAAGCTCCAAAATTGCAGGTATTGGATGCACTTCATTGGAAATAATATTGTAGCCTGAATAAGTAAGGTGCGCCCCGATAGTAAATTGCAGTTTTTTGGTGAGCGTATAGTTCATTTGAGCGCCAGCTTCAAAACCTAATGCTGAACTATGCAGCACTTTACCATCTTTTTGATTCGCGGGCGATCCCGTTATCAAATTAACACCCTGGATTGATTTCAAGGGTTTACCGCTGAATGATACACTACTCACTACAGGCGCTGCAAAATAAACCCAGCTTATTTTATCATTTCTTTTTTTATGAAGCCTGGATGTTTTTATTACAGCAGCTGGCTTCTTATTAGCCGGAATATTATTAGTAATATTCTTATCTGAAGAAACGTTTTTATCTAAAGACGATGGCTTTTCACCAGTTGAAGTATTCTTTGTGTCTATTGAAATTTTTCCTTGCAGTTGGGAATTATCAATATTGTTTTCACCTGTCTTCGATTGCAGAGTTTCATTCATGGTACCATTTATATCAATACTGTTTTGGAGCAGGGTCTCTTTATTATATGCATTCTCAGCTAAATTATCTTCAGCCAAATCAGAGCCCGGTTTAGGGCTAAATACGAATTTTTGCTCAAAGGCTGATGAGCCTGGATAGCTCCAGGGTATCAAATTATTCGGGGGTATTAAATTATTTGCAATCTGGTGACCGGTTTTTGAATTATTATTTTCGTCGTTATTTACGGTTGTAGTAGTTAGCGATCCTTTATTGCCTGGCTGCCCGGTAGAGTAAACAAATATCTCCCTGTTTTTATCCAGGTCTGTTTTTCTTACCACAATTCTCTGACTATTTCTTGAATTGCGGGTTCTTTTTAAGTTAGAAGCTGTTGTTTTTACTTCAGAAATCTTATTAGCTACATAAGCAGAACGCCGGCTATTATTAGTATTAAGATGCCCGATAACCACCAGGGTAAATATTAATAACAAAGACATTGTTACGGAAGGCCATCTTTTGCCTGGATGCAGGTCATTGTAGATCCCATGCCATACTTTTTTAGAGGGTACCATCTGGAACTTATCCGCATGTTCTTTTAGGGAGTGCTCAAAATCGTTCATAAAAAATCTTTGTTCCATTGATCACATAATTTCAGTTATTGGTAATAGCGGTTAAAATTATTTCCATCATCCGGTTAATTACTTCCTGAGACCATCTTTATTTTTTCTCTTGGTTGTTGAATAATTTTCTTTTTCAAAAGAACATCCTCAAGCATAGATTTTGCCCTGGTGTATTGTGATCTGCTGGTACTCTCTTCGATATCAAGTATAGCAGCAATTTCTTTGTGCGAATACCCTTCAATTGCATAAAGATTCAATACCGTTTTATACCCCACAGGCAACAACCTTATGCATTCAACGACCTGCTTGGCCTGTAGTATTGAAGGGATGTTGTTTTCGTTCAGGTACATGCTGGTTGCATGAAACAGGTCTACGCTATCCGTAAACTTTTTATTCTTTTTTAATACATTTATGCAGGTATGCACCACTATTCTTCGAATCCATCCTTCAAGCGCTCCCTGCCCCCTGAACTGGTGAATTTGCGTGAATACTTTGATAAAACCTTCCTGCATCATATCTTCGGCATCTTCCCGGTTTCGGGCAAAACGATAGCAAACCCCCAGCATTCGCGGGCTGAAACGACTATACAAAGCTTCCTGTGCAGAAGCTATGTTATCAAGACAGCCTTGAACCATCAGGTCTTCTGTCATAAATTTTTTGCTTGTTTTAACCCTACTAAGATATGACAAAAAATAGGGATAAAAGCTGCTTTATAAGAAAAATAATCCGCTGAGATCATGTATTTGTAAACAAATAAGGGCAAAATTGGCCTTTGTCAGTGGTCAATATGTGAATGGTCAATTGTGAGTTGTCAATTGCGGGTTGTCAATTGCGGGTTGTCAATACGTCAATTGTCAGTTAGTCAATTAAGAAATTGCGGGTTTTCACCAATGACCAATGACTAATGACTTATTGACCAATGATTAATGACCAATGACTAATAACTTATTGATCAATGACCGCCTTCTATTCACCATTTGGTTTATTGCTTTTAAGACTATCCGGCGGGTAATGATTTTCAATTTCTTTCCTCGAAATGGCTGCCCAGTTTGCAATTGCCAGTTTCTGAGTATCATTTAAAATTGCATCCCGGTGTATCAAAGTGTACGAAGTAAGAGGCATATCCCCGTTTTTCACTTCTTTATTAATATTATCGAATGATTTGTACTGCTTCCTGATATTGTAAGAAGCAAAAGTTGAAAAATTCAAGCCTCGTTTTGCATCTTTGATATGGCCGTTCATAAACCATGTTACCGGTTGAATTTGCCAATACCAGGGATAGCTGGTATTATTGCTGTGGCAGTCATAGCAGGAGGTTTTCAGAATATGTTCAATATCACCGGGTATGTCATATTTTGTAGTTATATCATTTACACCAATACCTGTAGAGATGTTTTTTGGAGGCCTGATGAACTGAATGAGAATTAATGTTACCAGCAGCATTATTAAAATAATCCTGATTATTTTTCTCATGTATTTTTTTGTTCCTGTTAAGATGTAATCAAAATATCACCGGTCATTTGAGGCGGAATTTGCAGGTTCATCATGGTTAAAATAGTGGGAGCAATATCCGCAAGCTTCCCGTTTTTTATACTCCCTTTCCAATCTTTATCAATAATAAAAAAAGGAACAGGATTTAATGTATGTGCAGTATTGGGCGTGCCATCTTCATTGATCATATAATCGGCATTGCCATGGTCTGCGGTAAGAAAAATTGTATAACCGTTCTCCAGCCCGGCGGTAACAATTTTCCCTACACAGGTATCCACTGTTTCGACTGCTTTTATCACAGCCGTCCAAACTCCTGTATGGGCTACCATATCAGCATTTGCATAATTCAGGCAAACAAAATCAACTGTCTTATTTTTAATTTCCGGTAATAATGCATCTGTTACTTCATAAGCACTCATTTGTGGCTGCAAATCGTAAGTCGCTACTTTGGGAGAGGGAATCATTATCCTGCTTTCCCCCTCAAAGGGAACTTCACGCCCGCCACTGAAAAAAAATGTAACATGCGGATACTTTTCAGTTTCTGAAATACGTATTTGCTTCTTGCTATTTGCAGACAAAATTTCGCCTAATGTATTTATAAGATCATCCTTTTCAAAAATTACGTGGAGATTTTTAAAAGTATGGTCGTACAATGTCATTGTAGTATAATGCAACTGCAATGGATTCATTTGATAATCCGGATAGGCTGTCTGGGTTAGCACATCCGTTATTTCCCTGCAACGGTCTGTCCGAAAATTAAAACAAATAACGGCATCGCCGTCCTTGATACCCGATTGCGGGGTATCTGCATTTATAACGGGCAATAAAAATTCGTCCGTTATATTTTTTTCATATGATGCAGCGATTGCTGAAAAAATATCATTTGTTGTTTCTCCAACCCGATGTACCAGGGCATCATAAGCAATTTTAATTCTCTCCCACCTTTTATCCCGATCCATAGCATAATAACGCCCGGTAATTGTGGCTATTTTACCGGTGGTTTTCGTAAGATGTTCCTGCAATTCTTCTAAAAAATTAATGCCGCTTTTAGGATCTGTATCCCGGCCATCAGTAAAGGCATGCACATACACATTATCAATATTTTTTTCTTTACATAATGATGTGATGGCTTTTAAATGATTAATATGTGAATGAACGCCGCCGTTACTTACCAGGCCAATGAGATGCAAAGACCTGTTATTATCTTTTGCATAATTGAGACTATTAAGAAGTATCTCGTTTTTTTGAAACTTTTCTTTTTTAACAGCAACATTTATTCTTTCGAGTTCCTGGTAAACTATGCGACCCGCACCGAGGTTCAGGTGGCCCACCTCACTGTTTCCCATTTGTCCTTCGGGTAAACCGACTGCTTCCCCGCAGGTAATGAGTGTCGAATCAGGATAATTTTTGTAAAGAGCGCTCACAAACGGGGTATTCGCATTTTGAATGGCATCACTTTCTTTTTTCGCCCCCAGCCCCCATCCATCCATAATAATTAAAATCACTTTTTTAGGTTCCATCATTCACGGCTGTTTATTCCAACTTAAGGAATTTACAAATTGTTAAATTTATAATATATTTTATAGTGCTATCACCGGTAAAGATATGTTCAAGTTGGCACGTTTTTCGCAAAATATGTATTTTAAGTATTTTAACCATGAAAAAATTGTTACTTTCTTTAGTGATATTCATTTCAATATGTTCTTTCATTTCCCTTTCATTTACTGAAGTTGTGAAAGCAATCAGGTCTGGAAATTCTGCCGAAGTTTCAAAATATTTTGATAATACTGTAGAAATTACACTTCCTGAAAAAAGCAATTCTTATAGCAAAAGTCAGGCAGAATTGGTACTACGTGACTTCTTTGCCTCTAACGGAGTTAAAGATTTTGATGTTCTTCATAAAAGTGATAATCCCGGGTCACAATACTGCATTGGAAATTTACAAACCAATAATGGCACCTTCAGGACAACAATTTTTATGAAACAAAAAGGAGATAAGGGATTAGTACAGGAACTTCGTTTTGAAAAATAATCTTTTTGGTGAGTGATCTCATTATTGCCAGGCAATCCATCACTAAACTTTTTAATTACCAAATGTTTAACCGTTATGTACATGCTATATTTGTTTAATGTACTACCCTGATATTTACGAAACACAAATTCATTACCTGATTAAAAATGCATTGGCCGAAGATGTTGGCGATGGAGACCATTCTACGCTGGCCTGCATAGATCCCGGTGCAAGGGGGAAAGCAATTCTGAAAATAAAAGAGCAAGGAATTTTAGCGGGTATAAATGTTGCTGAAAAAATATTTACTTATGCCGATAAGACATCTGTTATAAAGAAATTCATGCAAGATGGAGATATAATGCAACCGGGAGAAATTGCATTTGAAGTGGAAGCAAAAATCTATACCATACTTACATGCGAGCGTCTTGTATTGAACTGCATGCAGCGTATGTGTGGTATCGCCACACTTACAAAAAGATATGTTGACAGGTTAAAAAATTATCATTCGAAATTGCTCGACACGCGCAAAACAACTCCCAACTTCAGGGTTTTGGAGAAAGAGGCAGTACGAATCGGAGGTGGGTTTAATCATAGGTTCGGGCTGTATGATATGATCATGCTAAAAGATAATCATATTGACTATTGCGGAGGGATTGAGCAGGCTATAAGGAAGGCATGGTTATATGTTCAGGAAAAAAAACCAGGGTTAAAAATTGAAGTTGAAACGCGCAATATTGAAGATGTAAAAAAAGTTATACAAATTGGCAAAATAAACCGAATCATGTTGGATAATTTTTCACCCCAACAAATTACTGAAGCTTTGGCGATTATTGATGGCCGTTATGAAACCGAAGCAAGTGGTGGTATAAATTATGATAATATTGAATCGTATGCGGCAACAGGCGTAGACTTCATTTCAAGTGGCGCAATTATACACCAGGCAAGGAGCCTGGATCTAAGTTTAAAAGCAGAAATAATGCAATAGTATGCCAAAGAAAAAGTTACATAGTACGGGTGGAATTGTTTATTCAACCGATTCAAATTTTAAAACTGAACAGGAAGATCAAGAGGGCGTTACTTTATCGGTAGCGGAGCAGCTACTCATAGTGAGACTCGATATTAAACATCGCGGGGGAAAGATGGTTACGCTGGTAGAAGGATTTGCAGGGGCCGAAGCTGATCTTGAACAATTGGGAAAACAATTAAAATCTTATTGCGGAACGGGAGGCTCGGTAAAAAACAGGGAGATAATAATACAGGGAGATAACAGGGAAAGGGTTATGCTGTGGCTCAACAAAATGGGCTACAAAAAGGCGAAAAAGCGATAGTGGAATGAGCTAAGAAAAATATTCATTGAGTATTTTCCTGAATTTTGATAACTTTATATCAAGCACCAGTATATGATTTCAAAAATATCAGAAGGCGTAACAATAAGTGTTGAAACATTTTATCAGCCTGAGTATAGTAATCCTATTACCAGTGAATTCATGTTTGCGTATCGTATTACCATTGAAAACAACAATTCTTTTCCTGTTCAGTTATTGAGAAGGCACTGGTATATTTTTGACAGCAATGCTGAACACCGCGAAGTAGAAGGAGAAGGCGTGATAGGAATTCAACCTCAAATAAATCCCGGTGAAAAATACCAGTACGTGAGCGGGTGTAATTTAAGAAGTGAGATGGGCAAGATGCATGGCATCTATTTTATGGAAAACAGTCATAATAAAAAAACATTCCTTGTAAACATACCCGCTTTTGAAATGATTGTTCCTTTAAAACTCAATTAGCTTCTGGGTTTATATTTTGCCTTATTATAAATTTCACCTGCGTCTGTTTTCATAAGTTCTTCCGGGGTTGCCGGAAATTTTTCCAAATATTTTTTGACTATTTGCATCCCGCTAAAAGTTCCGATGTTCCCTGGAGAACCTTCACCGAGTTCCTGTGTTTTCGGCCCCTCACCAATATAATTTTTTATGATACTCTGTTCCGAATTGTTGAGCAGGTCGTTGTTTAAAAAAAAATCCCATATTACCGCCTCATTAATATATGAATCTTTTAATTGTTTTTCGGTATAGCCAAAGCAAATGTATTCCGGAGTATTCGGCAGAAATTTAGTAAGAAGATACATTCTCTTTCCCTTTTCCACCATTTGCTCTATCAAAGGTTTGCCGTTAGTTCTGTCAGGAAACAGGTCGTCAATAATATTGCGCATACTATTTACGGGAATGTGCCGCGCATCAAAATTATTAGCGAGGTAATCAGGGTATTGTTCCTGGCCTTCCAGGCTTTTATACAATGAAAAATTTTTGCCAAGATGAAGCTGCAGCCCAATTCCAAGGTCTTCCGAAGTAGCAGTAAGTATATCACCCTGTATTCCAAATGATGTTTCAAAGTTTGCATTAATGGGCCCGATAAAAGTTATTATTGACTGTGGCAATTTATATTGTGGGAAATAATATTTCACAAATTGCAGCCCTTTTTTTATTTCATCTGATTCTTTATTGAAATTTTTAAAAATTAAATCCGATGAGTCTTTAACAGGCCTGTAATCACGAATAAAAAGCCGTACTGCACTATCCTGCCTGTTCCCCGGAATCAATAAGCTATCCATATCCAGGCCAAGAATATTCTCAATATACCCGGGGACAAATTTTGGATATTTCGCGAGCAGACCGGTAAGTGACGCAGCAATATTAATAGTATCTATCGAAAAAAAATCCTGCTCAAATCTCATGGTTTCTATATTTACCTGTATACCCGAAACATCAGGGATATTCTTTTTGGTGTTACACGAAAAACAAAAAACAATACAACAAAATGGAATTAATATTTTATTCATATCCCAAATAAAAGGAAAAAAAGGATGTCAGCTTTGTTAATTTAAAACATGGTAAGCAGTTCGGGACAATGCCATCAGAATGAAAGATTTTTACCCCGGCTGTCATCCGTTGTTTTCTTTGTTGCAAGAACAGAATATAACATGGGGATTTTATTGTCAAGATGCTTAATCCTGTATTTACCAGGTTGTGTCTCTACCGTATGATTAAAACAATTATAAGGTGAATAATCAAATTCGTTAAATGAATTGATTTCAAGTCCATTATTAATTAAACTGTTAAGTATTTCACTAATGCTGTGATTCCAATTCACAAAATCAGCTCCTATGGGAGCTTCTTTGTCGGCATAGGTTCCTGTTTCCGTTTCATAAATGGGGCCCGTGTTGAAATAGTTGTATCCTACTTTGTCAAATTCATCGTCAAACATCCAAACTACGGGATGAAATTCCACAAAGACAAACTTTCCGCCGGGTTTCAAATATCCAGAAACGATCTCAGCCCATTTGGTAAGGTCCGGCAGCCATGAGATCGTTCCATAACTCGTAAATACTATATCGAATTGTTCATCAGAATAGTTTGGCAAATCATAAATATTACAACAGATAAACCTCGTGTGAGTATTGGTTTGCGAAGCAAATTCTTTAGCCCTTTTAATTGCTTCATCTGATAAGTCAATACCGGTGACATGCGCCCCCAATCTACTTAATGAAATACTATCTTGTCCAAAATGGCATTGAAGATGTAAAATGCTTTTCCCGGTTATATCGCCGAGTAAATTCAGCTCAATATCCTGCAGCGAAGATTTGCCTTTTAAAAAATTCTCATTATCATAAAAAACTGATCTTATGTGAACGCCCGTTTTTTCATTCCAGGTTTTCTTATTAGTTTCAATATAGTTGGGCTCCTTTTTCATTATTATTGATTATTATTTGTTTGTCATTAGTATAAATAATATGTTGAAAATACCATTAAAAAAATTTAACTATCAAACCACAAAATGAAGAAACTTTCCAGGCATGATTATCCTATTATTTTGGCCGAAGCTCCCGCGAGAATTATCTTACCAGGAGAAACAACTATTGTGTGAGCTCCAGAGGAGCGACATATTAGTAGTATCAGCATAAAAGAAATCCCGCTATGTTCCGCAACCCCGCAGGGTTGGCATATCATTTATTGATAACATATCGCTCCTAACGGAGCTCGAATTGGTGGTGAAAATATTTTCTACTAACATAACGCCCCTCCGGGGCTACACTTCGGAGGAGCGACATATTAATAGAACATATCTTAAATAAATAATCTCCTAATTTTGCATAATGAAAATTGTTCTTGCCCAGCAGAATTATCATATTGGTAATTTTGAAAGTAATACGCATAAGATCATTGAAGCGATAAAAACAGCAAAAGATAAACAGGCCGATTTAATTGTCTTCAGCGAAATGTGTATTTGCGGATACCCTGCACGGGACTTCCTCGATTTCAATGATTTTATTAATAAATGCTATGAAAGCATCGAGGCTATAAAACAATATGCTGATACAATTGGTGTAATCGTTGGAGCTCCCGACCGCAATCCTGCAAGAGAAGGCAAAAATCTTTTTAACGCTGCTTTCCTGCTGTATGAAAAAGAAATAAAAGGAATTGTTCACAAAACCTGCCTGCCTAACTATGATGTGTTTGATGAATACCGGTATTTTGAACCGGCATTCAACTGGAGCATTATTACATTCAAGGGAAAGAAAATAGCGCTTACCGTTTGTGAAGATATCTGGAACCTTGGCGACAACCCGATCTACAGGATTTGCCCTATGGATATTTTAATGCAGCAACAGCCCGAAATGATGATAAATATCTCCGCCTCACCATTTGATTATACACATGTTGAAGACAGGAAGGCGACGATAAAAGCGAATGTTTTAAAATACAAACTGCCCCTTATTTATTGCAATGCTGTAGGCAGTCAAACGGAAATTGTTTTTGACGGCGCATCATTGGTATTTGATAAAGATGCCAACCTTTGCCGGCAGCTTTCTCAATTCAAAGAAGAAATAAATGAAGTGAATCTAAATGATGACGGAACTGTAGACGCACCGGTTATTGAACCTGCAATAGCTGTAGCCAATGAACTGCTGGATCCCCTGTATTATACAGCTGACCTGAATATTTCACAGGTGTACCAGGCCATCATTATGGGGATAACAGACTACTTTCAAAAAATGGGGTTCACAAAGGCCATCATCGGAAGCAGTGGCGGTATCGACAGCGCTGTAACTCTGTTGCTTGCCTGCGAAGCGCTCGGGAAAGAAAATGTAAGAGCCATTTTGATGCCTTCGGAATTCTCAACATCTCATTCTGTAAATGATGCTGAAAGGCTAAGTAAGAATCTCGGTAACTCTTATGACATCATCCCGATAAAAAATATTTACACTCAATTTATAAAAGATCTGGAGCCGTTTTTTAAGAACCTGCCTTTTAACATTGCAGAAGAAAATATTCAAAGCCGCACGAGAGGTAACCTGCTTATGGCGCTTGCCAATAAATTTGGATACATCCTTCTAAACACTTCCAATAAAAGCGAGCTGGCTACCGGCTATGGAACCTTGTATGGTGATATGGCAGGAGGGCTTGGTGTAATTGGTGATTGCTATAAAACCCAGGTGTACGAACTGGCAAAGTTTATCAATTCTGAGAAAGAAATAATTCCTGCAAACATAATTGCAAAAGCACCTTCTGCAGAGTTGAGGCCTGAACAAAAAGATACGGACAGCCTTCCGGAATATGACGTTCTCGATAAAATTTTATTCCAATATATTGAAAGGGTGCAGGGGCCCGCCGAAATAAAATCACAGGGATTTGACGGAGCACTTGTTGACAGAATTTTGAGTATGGTAAATAAAAACGAATACAAAAGGAACCAGTTCTGCCCGATCATAAGAATCTCGCCAAAAGCCTTCGGCGTAGGGCGAAGAGTTCCGATTGTAGGTAATTATTTGAATTGAATAGTTTGAATACAACTTTTGGAAGTTTTAAATTTTCCAAAAGTTTTTAAATCGGTAACTTTACAGGTCAATTTTATTTTTATGTCAATTTCTTTATCAGAGAATAACTATAAATCCTGAGATAGCTAACTATTCGTAACAAACGTTACACGGTAGGGGGTTTGCTGGAATACATGGCGGCAGGCGATACTATCGAAGATTTACTTAAAGAATTTCCTGATCTTGAGAAAGAAGATTTCCAGGCTTGTCTTCAATATGCTGTTTTAAATCTAAAGCAAAAAATTGCAGAAATAAAATCGGACCTTATAAATTAATGTTTGTCAAACCGGTAATATTTCTGAAAATGAACCCCTGATTTTTTTCTATGATAAGTTTGCTGAAATTATTCTGCAGTGCATGAGGAAGATATGATAACTTTTGGAAAGTTCGGAACTTTCCAAAAGTGTAGAACTTTCCAAAAGTTTTAAACATTTTTTTTAAAGATCAAATCTCTTTAATTTTTTATGGAAGCATATATAATAGCAGGCTTTAGAACCGCAGTCACCAAATCAAAACGTGGTGGCTTTAGATTTTACCGGCCCGATGATCTGGCCGTTGATGTAATAAAAGGGCTTTTGGCAAGTGTGCCTGAACTCGATAGCAAAAGAGTAGACGACCTTATAGTAGGAAATGCTGTACCTGAGGCTGAGCAAGGGTTACAGGTTGGAAGGATGATCAGTGTACGGGCGCTCGGAATTTCAGTTCCCGGCATGACAGTGAACCGGTATTGCGCAAGCGGCCTGGAAACAATTGCTATTGCTACCGCAAAAATAAGAAGCGGGATGGCAGATTGTATCATCGCAGGTGGTACCGAAAGTATGACCATGGTTCCTACCTCCGGCTGGAAAACAGTACCTGCTTACTCAGTCGCGTCAGAAACTCCCGACTATTACCTTGGCATGGGCCTTACTGCTGAGGCTGTTTCAAAAGAATATAACGTGAGCCGGCAGCAACAGGATGAATTTAGTTTTCACTCGCACCGGAAAGCGCTCAATGCTATCAGTAATGGATATTTCAAAAAGGGAATACTTCCTATGCCGGTAGAAGAAATCTATATAGACGAAAAAGGGAAAAAACAAAAACGCACTTTCGTAGTTGATACCGATGAGGGTGTTCGTGCAGACACTTCTATTGAAGCTCTCTTAAAGCTAAAACCTGCATTCGCTTTGGGTGGAACTGTTACTGCAGGCAATTCTTCACAAACAAGCGATGGCGCTGCTTTTGTAATTGTGATGAGCGAAAAAATGATGAAGGAACTACAACTGAAGCCTATTGCACGGCTGGTATCATGTGTAAGTGCGGGCGTTCATCCGCGCATTATGGGAATAGGTCCGGTTGAAGCCGTCCCCAAAGTTTTGAAACAGGCCGGAATGAATTTATCTCAAATAGATTTGATTGAATTGAATGAAGCATTTGCTTCACAATCGCTGGCTGTTATTAATACATTGGAATTGGACCCTGCAAAAGTAAATATAAATGGAGGCGCAATTGCTTTAGGCCATCCACTGGGTTGCACTGGCGCCAAGCTTACAATTCAAATCATACATGATATGAAGAGGCTTGATAAAAAATATGGTATTGTAACCGCCTGTGTTGGCGGAGGACAGGGCATTGCGGGGATTATAGAGAATTTGTGATAAGAAGGCAATGGACAATTGGCAATAGGCAATGGTTGTCAGTCGTCAATGGTCAATGATCAATAGTAATTCGTGGCTACAGGGTAATTCGTGGCTACAGCTTCACACTTAATCCTACTGCTATCAAAGATTTGAATTGCAAGGCAGGAGAGTCACCATTCTTTCCAAAAAGTTTTACCTCGTCATCATAAATAAGATCGAGGCCGACACTGGCAGTAAGCACTTTAGAAAGTTTTGCTGTAAACATATTGTTCATTAACACATCGATATTTTGTGGATTGTGTTGATAGTTTGAAAAAAGATCGAGCCTCCCTTCATAGGTTATTATTTTATTCAGATTATTTAAATAATTCACACTTACAAAGGCACCTATTTCGTTTTTGATTTTCTTGCCCGGATCCACTCCGTACGCTCCTTTTGCAGATAAACTATCATTATGCACTATGGTCCATCTTGACATAACCGGTGATACAAAAATTGACAACCCATTTGCAGGTTTATAATCCAATCCGATACTTAATAAGATATAGGCAGGAGCCAGGAAATCTGATAATAGGTCTTTAGTGCCATCAGTGTTATAATTATAGCCTTTTGAAAACTGTGAATGAAAATTAAATAAAGCCGATAAATTTAATTTTGGCACAAACTCATATCCCACCTTAGATAAAAGATCAATACGATCATCATTTTTCCTGCTTCCAAGGCTGGTAGTATTTAAAAATCCATAATTCATATCGAGTGTATTATCCCAGCTATACCTGTCTTTCTTATAAAAAGCATAAAACTCCAGGTAAGAATTAATGGTCAAAGAAAAATCGTCGCCACCCGCGCTCCAGTTACTTTGGCTACCCTGTCCGAAATTCAGGTTAAACACGCCACCGGTTTTCCAGGTTTTACCGCTATCGATTTTTTCTTTTTTAATTTCTTTTGTGGCGTTGCTCCGCAAGTCTTTTACAGTTGGGTCCTGTGCAAAGCTGCTACCGTAAATTCCGGTACAGGAAATCAGGCAAACAAGCCTGGCAAAGAAAGTGGAATAATTTGCTTTCATTTAGAAGGTTTTAAGCTGTTTTGTAAATATTATTATCAAAAATAATAATACAATAAAATTTCGCTATTGTTTTAATTTGTAATCAAAAAAGTAAAATTTTGTGACCAAAATTCTTTCATAATAAATACATTATTTTGTGAATCAAATATTTTAAACCTTTAAAAAAAATAATCATGGAGGAGTTAATTCAAAAATTACAAAGTATTCACGGGCTAAGCGCCGAGCAATCGCATGGTATTTTAAATACGATCACTACATTCATTAAAGAGAAATTTCCGATGGTAAGCGGGGCCATTGATAATCTTTTCCCAACAGGCACAACTCCTTCAGCACCGGTGACAACGCCATCTACACCTGCACAGGATGCGGCTAATGACCCTGTTCATGATGGAGGAGATTTTTTAGATAAGATTTCTGATTTTATTCCCGGTGCAACCGGCGATAAAATTGAAAACTTTGCCAAAGACAAACTGGGAGGTTTATTTGGAGAAGATCATAAAAGAGTTTAGCACATATTCATTAAACAAAAAACCGGCTACAATCGCCGGTTTTTTTATGCCCAATTTGTTTTATTATAAACCTTAAGGCGGGCATCATATTTATCTATCTCAAGATTTCCCTGGCGATTACCAGCTTTTGAACTTCACTGGTACCTTCCCCAATGGTACATAGCTTACTATCACGATAGAATTTTTCAACCGGAAAATCTTTGGTGTAACCATAGCCTCCGAATATCTGAACGGCATCAGTCGAAATTTTTACAGCCATTTCACTGGAATAATATTTTGCCATAGCAGCTTCTTTGGTAATATTTTCACCGCGCATTTTGAGCTCGCATG
Organism: Ginsengibacter sp.; assembly: GCA_040005125.1. Classification (GTDB taxonomy): domain Bacteria; phylum Bacteroidota; class Bacteroidia; order Chitinophagales; family Chitinophagaceae; genus Ginsengibacter. The sequence continues at coordinate 4,390 of JBDTZL010000415.1, read as the reverse complement.
CCTGGTTAATCAATAATTCGGCCGCCATTATTTCCGTTGCCATATCTGCAAGTTTGAATGAAATGCCCTGGAAGTTGGCAATAGGCTGGTCAAACTGGTGTCTTTCTTTAGCATATTGCAATGATGCCTGATAAGCACCCTTAGCGATACCAAGCCCGAGAGCTGCAATTGAAATGCGTCCGCCATCAAGCACCTTCATTGCCTGTTTAAATCCATCGCCCACATTTCCCATCATTGCATAACCGGGAATGCGGCAATTATCAAATATCATTTCAGTGGTTTCACTTGCCCTCATCCCGAGTTTGTTTTCTTTTTTGCCCGCAGCAAAACCGGGTGTCTTACGGGGTACAATAAACGAAGTTGAGTTATCCTTTTTTCTTGGCTCACCCGTTCTGCATATAACTACCGCCACATCGCTGCTCTTACCATGCGTTATCCAGCTTTTTGTACCGTTTATAACCCACTCATCGCCGTCTTTTTCTGCAACGCATTTCATATTGCCCGCATCACTGCCTGTATTAGGTTCGGTTAATCCCCATGCTCCTATATGTTCTGCGGTAGCGAGCTTTGGGAGGTATTCTTTCTTTTGGTCTTCATTTGCAAAATTTAGAATATGTCCTATACACAATGAATTGTGAGCCGCAACAGATAACCCTATTGACCCGCAAACCTTGGCAATTTCCTGGATAATGGCACTATATTCAGGATATCCTAATCCTGTACCGCCGTATTCCTCAGGCACCAATACTCCCATCATACCAAGCTTTCCCAATTCTTTAAATATATGAACAGGGAACTCCTGCGTTTCATCCCACTCCATTATGTGCGGTTTAATATATTGCTTTGCAAAATCCCTGGCAATCTGAGCTACCTGTTCGGTAAGTTCGGTGTTTTTAAAATCCATATTTTGTATTTAATCGGTTGCAATATAAACCGAAATGCATAAATACTAACGGTTGTTAGTTTTGTCATGCTTATTAAAACCTGTATTAGTATTTTTTATATATTCATTGAATTGAAAGATATGGAGCTATCTTATTAAACACATCATCTGTCACCAGTATAATTTTTTTTATTCCCTCAACAGAATTAAAATTTCCATGTTGCTGCCGGTATTGAAATATTGCATTGGCAAGGGTATATCTCAGGTAAGGATGTGCTTTCATTTCGTCTACTGATGCGAGATTAATATTAATTTGCTTTACAGCAGTACCACTGATAAATAAGCGGGGTTTTATTTTTTGAAAAGTCGAATCCGGAAGCAGGTAGGTTTCACCCACCTGGTCAACAGAATAAAAGCCACCCAGCTTATCCCGAAATGCGATAATTCTTTGTGATAATTTACTCCCTATTCCCGGCAGGCTTATGTATCCTGCTGTATCTGCAAGATTTATATCTACAGGCTGATTTGTTTTAAGAGGATAAGCTGAAGAGGGTTTGGGATATGTTCTTTTTTCAAAAGCTACCCTTTCAGTGCCTGCATTTTTTATGCTAACGTATGGGATTAAACGCTGTTGATCCTTTGGCGAAAGCCCCCAGATTTTTCCAATATCTTCCGGCCTTTTGAATCTTCCACCCGTTGAAAGATAGTTTTGAATGGTTGCTATTGTTTTGTCTCTTACACCTAATCTTTTCCAGTCTCCGGGTGAAATGGTGTTTGGGTCAAAATAAAAGACCTCGCTTTTTACAGGCTCATATTTTTTCTCTCCTGATGGGGAATAATCGACATAAAATTTGTTATCAGAATTTTTGGAATAACTTTTAATTTTTGAAGAATCATTTGCCTGGACGTTTAACCGGGCGATTTCAGCTTCAAATTGCTGGTGGCTATATGGCTTTTGTTTTATAAAAAAAGGAAAGGCAAAAGAGATGAGGTTAAGAAAAAATATTATGGAAACTATAAAAATTATGCCGGTCCTTTCTTTACGGGTAAAAATAAAATAGTCCTTTAGAAATTGTTTCCACATGGTAATGTTTGTGGTAAAATACTCAAATAACCCGATTAAACAAATCAAAGAACCTGCAGGTGGAATAAAAAATTATCAGAATTCAAGCCTCAATCCATCCCAAGCCAGTTGCCGGTTGCAGGGGAGCTCATTATTTATTCCCTCATGAGTTCCAAGCTGGTGGCTTATATGTGTAAAATAAGCATGTGGTATTTTCATTTCATCTGCAAGATCAACCGCTTCCTGCAAACTAAAATGAGAAATGTGTTTTTGTTTACGCAGCGCATTTAAAACAATTGTATCGCTTCCCCTGATTTTTTCCTTTTCGCTATCATCAATCCTGTTGGCATCTGTTATGTATGTAAAGCTCCCAAACCTGAAGCCAAGTACGGGCATTTGTAAATGATAAACCAGGACAGGTGTTACCGGGATGTCGCCTACCATAAAAGTTTCACCGGTAATTGTATGCATATTGATGTTTGGGATACCCGGGTATTTTTTATCTGCAAAAACATAAGCAAACTCTCTTTTCAAAGCTTCCTGGGTGAGCGCATTTGCATAAATATCCATGGCTTTTTTTTGAAAAAAATTAAAAGCTTTTACATCATCCAGCCCTGCAATATGATCCTTGTGCGGATGGGTAAAAATAACTGCATCAAGGTTTTTTATATTCTCTCTCAACATTTGTGTTCGAAAATCGGGTGTAGTATCCACAACAAGGGTCGTCGTGCCGCTTTGAACCAGGATGCTGCTTCGCAGGCGCTTGTCCTTTTCATCCTTAGATGCACAAACATAGCAGGGGCAGGCTATCATTGGCACGCCTCCACTGGTTCCGGTACCAAGAAATGTAATTTTTAAATGGGGATAGCTCACTCATCAAAGCTAAAAAAATATAAAGAGAATTCTGAGAAAGAGGTTATTTACTTATCCAACGTTTCGTTTTGATGAATCACTTCTTCATACATTTTTTGAGATTCTCTTGTAAGCATATCATAGTTGACCTGCAAAGACGGAATAAGATCCATTAAAGTGTTGATCCTTCCTTCAGGATTTAAAAACTTATTTAGAACGACAACCTTTTTGTCTTCCAGAATGCAATAACCACTCTGGAAGGAGCCACGTTCATACCTTACAATGTACCCGCATTCGTCAAGGATATTTTCCAATTTTTTTAAGGTTGCCTGGTTATATTTCATTTGCTAAGCTCCTAAAGTTTTTAGATTTATATTATAGGCAAATTTACGGTAATTAATTGGGCAACCTCACCCCGACCCCGCTCCGAAGGGGAAGGAACTACTTTATAAAAACAGTCCTTTGAACCTTGAACTCTGGAACCATCAACTTTGAACCTTGAACTTTGAACTAATTCACCTTAGTCGACATCCGTATAACCGGTATGATCATTTCTTCGAGGCTTACCCCTCCATGCTGAAATGTGTTGCGATAATAATTGGCGAAGTGATTGTAATTATTAGGATAACACAGGTAGCCATCCTGCCTCGCAAAAATAAATGATGAATTTATGTTAGGCACGGGTAAGCCTGCCTGCCGTGGATCCCGAAATGCCAATACCTCTTTTGGATCGTAATTAAGATTACGGCCATGCTTATAGCGAAGGTTTGCTGTAGTTTGCTTATCGCCAACAACTTTGTGCGGGGTATTTACCCGCACGCTTCCATGATCGGTTGCAACAATGAGGTTTAATTTTCTATCAGAGATTTTCTTCAATGCCTGGTGCAGCGGTGAATGCTCAAACCATGACGTGGTAAGGCTCCTGTAGCTCACCTCATCTGCTGCAAGCTCTTTAAGCACTTCCATTTCTGTACGTGCGTGACTAAGCATATCGACAAAATTGTACACAATAATATTGATGTCGTTGCTCAAAAGATTGTGCACGTTGTCTACAAGCTTTTGCGCATCCTGGTGGTTGGTTATTTTCGTGTAGGAATATTTAAGATCATCTTTGCGAAGCCGTTTCAGCTGCGCTTTGAAGAAATCCTGTTCAAATAGGTTTTTACCCCCTTCCTCATCGTCGTTTTTCCATTCAGCGGGAAATTGTTTTTCAATTTCTATCGGCAGCAGCCCCGCAAAAATAGCATTGCGGCTGTATTGTGTTGCGGTGGGTAAAATGGAGTAAAAAGTTTCTTCTTCATGTATGCGAAAATTCTCTGAAAATATCGGCTGAATAGCTTTCCATTGGTCGAACCTTAAATTATCAATCAATAAAAAAAAGGTAGGTGTACCTTTTTCAACATGTGGAAATACTTTAAACTTCATTAAATTATGGCTCATTATAGGCGCTGCCGCTGCCGGGTTGGTAACCCATCCGGAATAGTTTTTTGAAATGAATTTAAAAAATTCAGTGTTTGCCTCGTTTTTTTGTGATTGGAAAACTTCCTGCATTTCAGGGCTGTCGCTTTTTTTCATTTCAAGTTCCCAAAACA
>JBDTZL010000049.1:0-2009 GCA_040005125.1 Ginsengibacter sp. | reverse complement strand
CTAATTTTCATATTCTCGAATGGCAAACACTGAGCGATACAGAACCTAAATGGAAAGAGATTGTAACGTACGATAAGCCTTTTATCGAGAAAGGATTTTTGGTTGTATCAGACAAGCCCGGAATTGGCGTAGAAATCAATGAAGAAGGTTTGAAAAAATATGCGACGCCTAATGTTCCTTTCTTCGCTTAAATTCTCAACAAGCTCAAAATAAAAATACAAAGGCCAGATGAAATATCGTTTTAATCATTCTCAAAATTTTTAATCAGTTTGTGATCAAACCAAATTCGGCATATCCTATGTTATTGTTATTCTCAGTATTACTCAAAGCCCGTAGTTTGATATAACGTGCCTTCTCTGCCACAAACTTTTTAGTTTGCCACAAGGGGTTATTTTTTATATTGGAGAACTCTCCCTCATTCACCAGCTTCCAATCTTTATTATCCTGCGAAATATAAAACTGGTAATTGGCGATAATGCCGGGGTTCCACGAACCCTGGTCGGGTAAATACCTGAAACCTGATACATCTTCCTCTTTTCCCAAATCGATAACCATGTCAATGGGCATTTTTTTATCCTTCCTTTGATGCCAGGTAGTAGACGGGTCTCCGTCTAAAATCGCGTAGGCCTTTTCATCATCTATTTCCACAATTTTCCAATCTCTCCCGGGCATGTCAAATTCATCCTGGTTTTCAGGGCTGCTTTTGCCTGTAGTGGCATCGTAAGAAATTGCCCTCACTTTCAGTTTTCCTTCTGTTGGAAAAGGGTTGGTATATTTTTTCGATTTCGGGGTTGGAAAGCTACCATCCAATGTATAGTGAATCTCCGATTCCGCATCAGCAGGCGTAATGATTATTTCACCGGATTGATTACGGATAATGGAAGGGGCTGTAAGAATTTGCGCTGCATTATAAACCCCGACATTGGAAATGACAAGGCAACTTTTTGAATCGGTAATATTCAAACGAACCTGGGCCGCTTTTACACCCGGGAAACACAGGATGCGCTTATACCCGATGGTAGTTCCTTTTGCTACTTCTTTCCAATTGCCATCAATCAAAGCATCCACCGTAAAGGCTTTTACTCTTTGTCCCAAACGGATATATTCCTGCGCCAGGAAACGGTTGAATGTGGTTGGTTTGCCTAAATCGATGGTCAACGAAGCCGTTTTTACCTTATCGTCAGTAGCCCAATATGTTTCTTTATTATTATCAACAACTTTATCAGCACTAAAATTTTTGATATTGCCCCGAACATTAGTAGCTGTAGCTTTCTTCTTTTGCGCCAGGTTTACATCAAATGCTTGCTTCACTGCTTTGCCAAATTCCAATGCAACTTTTTTATCTCTTCCATTGATCAACCCATTGGGCATGATCGGGAAATTGAGTAGCAACGTAGCATTGTGCCCGATGGAATTGTAATAGGTTTCCATCAACGTGGGTAATGTTTTTACGCGGCTGTCTTCATTTGGATGATAAAACCATTCAGGCCGGATGGAAGTATTTACTTCTGCAGGTACCCACGCATTCCCGTTTTCCAAACCGTAATGCAACATATCGTATGGTACGTCGCCTGTGCTGTCCAGCAAGCTCCAGTTTGTTGCTCCAACAGAGCCTCCTTCAGTTCCAACCCAGCGCAGGTCTGCACGGTCTCCGCCGTCGTTCCAGATTACGATGTTAGGTTGCAACTGTCGCACGAGTTTATAAGTATTCTTCCAATCATAATAAGTCTTACTGTCTATTTTGCGGGTTTCGTTGGCGCCGCCATAATATCCCGAACCACCATTGGCTCCATCGAACCATATTTCGAAAATGTCGCCATAGTTTGTAAGCAGTTCTTTCAGTTGATTCCTGAAATAAGTGATATATTCTGGCTTTCCATAAACTGCGCTGTTTCTATCCCACGGTGACAAATAGATCCCTAACTTAAGGCCATATTCTTTGCAGGCATCGGCAAGTTCACGAACCACATCACCTTTACCATTTTTCCATGGGGCATTTTTTACAGAAT
>JBDTZL010000392.1:0-6667 GCA_040005125.1 Ginsengibacter sp. | reverse complement strand
ATGCGAAGCCAGGATCTCGGGTTTAGCAAAGACCAGACTATGGTTATAGATACCAACCAGGATAAAAATAAAGACGCCTTTAAAGAATCACTTACAACTGTACCAGGTGTGCTTTCTAGTTCATTTTCATCCACCGTACCAGGAGGTGGCGTTAACACTGCCTACTCAAAAGTGCAGAACAAAGCGGGGGATATGCAAACAGCCAGCCTGGATATATATTTTGTTGACTTCAACTACATCAACCAATATAAAATGAAGGTGATTGCCGGGCGTGGTTTCTCTAAGGAATTTGGTACGGATACCACGCAGGCAATGGTTGTTAATGAAAGTACTGTAAAGTTGCTGGGTTATAGCACTCCTCAACAGGCCATCGGCAGAAACTTTGACCAGTGGGGAAGAAAAGGTAAGATCATAGGGGTAGTAAAAGATTTTCATTACCAGGCTCTGCAGGAGCCAATAAAGCCCTTAATACTTCGTATTGAACCAGGAGGATACCAGTTGCTTTCGATAAAAGTGGCTGCGGGTAATTTGCCTTCTACTATTAAAGCCATTGAATCAAAATGGAATCAAATCATACCTAACCGGCCGTTTGTTTATAGTTTTCTTGATGAAAGTTTTGATAAGCAATATCGCGCTGAAGACAGGTTTGGAAATCTCTTTTTCAACTTTGCCATTTTGGCTAAATTTATTTCATGCCTGGGATTGCTTGGCTTAGCCTCTTACAGCACTATACAGCGCACCAGGGAAATTGGCGTACGTAAAGTTTTAGGAGCCAGTGTTTCGAATATAGTTAACCTGTTATCAATGGATTTTTTAAAGCTGGTGTTGGTGTCATTTATTATTGCATCGCCCGTTGCATGGTTTTTTATGCATAAATGGTTGCGGGACTTTGCCTATCGTACCGACGTAGCCTGGTGGATGTTTGTATTTGCCGGTATCGCTGCTATAGTTATTGCTTTTGGAACGATAAGCTTCCAGGCGATTAAAGCGGCGATTGCCAATCCTGTGAAGAGTTTAAGAACTGAATAGGGGCAACCCTTGAGGTTGCCCGGCATTGGTCAATGGTCGATGGTGAATTGTAAATTGTCAATAGTCAGTAGCCAATAGTCAGTGTCAGTAGTCAATAGTCAATAGTGAGTCATTGACAGTTAACCAATGACTTATTGGCTCAATGACCAGGGAATCATACTGTATCAAAATCGTACACTGCCTGTATCAAAAATGAACCGATTGGTATATAACGGGCAACTATTGTATTGTAAATCATTTATCTTTTATTCCGGCATGCGTTTGGAACAATTTTTTGCAATCGTTCATATTATAAATCCGAACCCGCAAAAGTCTTTGTCCTTTTGAAAAAATTATAACGATTGGGGAACAATTATATCAGGACAAAAACCGGAAATCAGTGAATGATAAAATGAGTGATCATGATCAATTAAATAATAAAGTCTGTTTATGTTCAAAAATTATCTCAAAATAGCATTCAGAAATCTGTTGAAGAACAAAGCTTTTTCTGCCATCAATATCTTTGGTTTAGCTATTGGAATTGCCACCTGTTTGGTCATAACTCTTTTTGTGCAGAACGAGTTAAGCTACGATCGCTATAATAAAAAAGCAGACCGTATGGTGCGCGTTGTCTTCCGGGGAGTGGTCGAAGGCCAACAAATGAAGGAATCTAATGTAATGCCACCGGTAGCGCAGGCATTTAAAGCAAATTATCCCGAAGTGCTGGAAGCTACCCGCATGGTAAATGGAGGTTCACCAATTATTACTTATGGCGATAAAAGCTTTAAAGAAGATGCATTTGTTTATGTAGACTCCAATTTTTTCCAGGTGTTTACACTGCCTCTTATCAAAGGAAACTCTAAATCGGCCTTGCTACAGCCAAATACTATTGTTATTACACAAACTATCGCAAATAAGTATTTCGGCAACGATGATCCTATAGGCAAAGTGTTGAATTTTAAAAACCTCAATGGTACTTTTAAAGTGACCGGTGTCATTGATAAAGTGCCGGTCAACTCTCATTTCCATTTTGATTTTTTTGCTTCAATGGGAAGCGTGGCGGATGCGAAATCCACCTCGTTTATGACTTCGGGCTACAACACTTACCTGGTATTGCCGGATGGATATGATTATAAAAAACTGCAAGCCAAACTAAAAGACTTTGTACAAAAGTATATTGGCCCCCAGTTACAACAGGGATTGGGAATGAGCCTGGAAGAATTTCGTAAGAAGGGCAATGATATTGGATTGTACCTGCAACGCTTAACCGATATTCACCTGCATTCTGATTTTACCAATGATCTTGAGCCGGAAGGTGATATCCGCTATGTGTATATTTTCAGCGCTATCGCCATATTCATGCTGGTCATAGCAAGTATCAATTTTATGAACCTATCTACAGCTGGCGCATCAAAAAGGGCCAGGGAAGTGGGTATTCGTAAAGTACTTGGCTCCTTGAAGCTGGAATTGGTGCGTCAGTTCCTGTTGGAATCCATCCTTCTTACAGCGATCGCGTTATTGCTGGCGATTGTTTTTGTTTATCTCGCATTGCCTTTCTTCAACAACTTTTCGGGTAAGAATTTATCTCTTCAGCTTACATCCAATCCATGGATGGTACCCGGCCTCCTACTGTTGGTTTTAGTCACCGGCATTTTAGCGGGAAGCTACCCGGCTTTTTTTCTTTCTTCTTTCAAGCCTGTAGTAGTTCTAAAAGGCAAGATTGGCTCCGGCAAAAAAAGTATTGGATTACGAAGTGGCCTGGTGGTTTTTCAATTCTTTATTTCTATCATATTAATTGCAGGCACTACCGTGGTTTACAGGCAGCTTTCCTATATTCAACACATAAAATTAGGGTATGATAAAAGCCAGGTGTTAATATTACCCGAAACATGGTTACTGGGAAAGAACGAGGAAACATTTCGTCAACAGTTATTGCAGGATCCACGTATTGAGAATATAAGTGTATCGGGTTATCTGCCTGCCGGTAATAGTTATGGGAATAACTTTTTTGTTTATCCCGACAATAATTCTTCAATGCTTGTGAAGACGCTCAGGTATGATGTGGATTATAGATATATACCAACCCTTGGTATGCAAATGGCATTGGGAAGAAATTTTTCGAAAGATTTTGGTACCGACTCTACCGGCGTAATATTAAACGAAAATGCCGCGATTGCTTTTGGCTGGGGAAAAAATGCGATAGGCCACACTATAACACGCAGGGAGAACGATGGAAATAAAAGTACTTTCCAGGTAATAGGCATCGTAAAAGATTTCCATTTTAAGTCATTGCATGAGCTCATTTCTCCGTTGGTGATGGTACTTGGTAACGGTGCCGGCACCACGATATTAAAAGTGAAAACAAAAGATATAGCTGGCTTATTAAATGCCATTAAGAAAAAATGGGATGCACTTTCGCCGGTGGGGCCTTTTAGTTATTCATTCATGGACGACAGGATCAATGATACATACCAATCCGAACAAAAAACCGGCATTCTCCTCGGCGTTTTTGCCAGCCTCTGTATTTTTGTAGCATGCCTTGGCTTGTTTGGCCTTGTGACATTTACCGCCGAGCAGCGTACTAAAGAAATAGGCATTCGGAAGGTGTTGGGTGCGGGTGTGCCGGGTATTGTTCAGCTATTATCAAAAGACTTTTTAAGATTGGTGCTTATTGCTATTGTAATAGCTATACCTGGTGCATGGTGGATGATGAATAAATGGCTGCAGAATTTTGCATACAGGATAGAAATTACCTGGTGGACATTTGCCATTGCGGGTTTGCTTGCAATTTTTATTGCATTATTTACAGTAAGCTTCCAGGCGATAAAAGCTGCAATGGCTAATCCTGTAAAAAGTTTAAGGACAGAATAAAATGGTGAGTTGGAAAGAGTAAGTGACACATTACGTATCCGCAAAGTATTGGGTGCAAGTGTGTCGGATGTTGTACAATTATTGTCAAAAGAGTTTTTAAGGTTAGTGCTCGTTGCCATTGTAATTGCCACACCCATTGCCTGGTGGGCCATGAATAAATGGCTTCAAAATTTTTTGCATACAAGATAGATATCAGTTGGTGGATGTTTGCAATCGCAGGTTTGATCGCAATTGGTATCGCACTGTTTACTGTGAGCTTCCAGGCAATAAAAGCGGCGATTGCTAACCCCATAAAAAGTTTAAGAACAGAATAAGATGGTGAATAGTCAGTTGTGAATGGTGACTGGGAGGTAGTAAACTGCACGTATCGGATGACCGGGGCTGATAGCTGACGGCTGATAGCTGACGGCTGATAGCTTGTTAGAAGTTAATAATTATCATAAATAAAAATCATGTTTAGAAATTATTTCAAAGCCGCCTGGCGCAATCTCGTAAATAATAAATTTTACAGCGCCATTAATATTACAGGCCTTGCCATTGGTTTGGCCGTTGGCATTATGATACTGCTTTGGGTTCAGGATGAATTGAGTTACGACAGCTTTCATCACAATGCCGGTTCTATTTATAAAATTAATTCGCACTTAGGCACGGGTACGAGCGCCCAGGTTTGGGAAGGATCGCCGGGTCCCCTGGCTGTTTTTTCCAAACAGCAAATTCCGGAAGTGGTGAATGCAGTCAGGATCAATAAAATATATGAACAGATGCGGTTCACATATCAGGATAAGAAGTTTGCAGAATCTAAATTAGCTTATGTTGATTCAACATTCTTTTCAATGTTTGATTTTAGACTCCTGGAAGGAAATGCCGCAAAACCTTTCCCGAATATGAATTCAATCATTGTCAATTCATCGGAGGCAAAAAAATATTTTGGTGCGGTTCAAAGCGCTGTTGGTAAGCAATTGATAACCGATAATGGCAATTTTACCGTGAGTGGCGTTATGGAAGATTTTCCGGAGAATTCAAGCATGAAGTACAATATGCTTTTGCCGATGAGTTTTTATGCAGGTTTATTTACAAAGCACGGCGGTAATGGTGACTGGAAAACAATGGATGAGGACCTTGGAAATTTTTATTTTGATACTTATTTACAGATTCAAAAAGGCGGCGCTGCAGAAACTGCAGGTAAAAAATTAACCAAGATATATCTTAATAAAAGAGGTGAAGATGTGAAGGATGATTTTTTTACTTTACAACCATTAAAAACTATTCATTTAGTTGCAGCAGATGGCAACGGCAGCGCCCTGCAAGCCGTAAGAATATTTCTTATTGTTGCTATACTTATTTTATTCATTGCATGCATCAACTATGTAAATCTTTCTACAGCACGTTCTATGGTACGGGCTAAAGAAGTGAGCGTTCGTAAAATTATCGGCGCTGCAAGGGCACAGTTGTTTATTCAATTCATTGTTGAATCGGTGTTGTTGTTTTTATTCGCTTCAATATTTGCATTTTTTATCATCTTTTTATTGCTTCCATTATACAATGATCTTTCCGGTAAACACCTGGTGTTCAGCCTTGGCAACCGCGGTGTTTGGATAGTAGTTGGAAGCGCAATTATTGGTACGCTTGCATTGTCAGGCATTTATCCTGCACTGTTGCTTTCATCTTTCAAACCTATACAGGCACTAAGAGGAAAGCTTTCTTTTGGTATCGGCAATGCCTCATTCAGAAAGATACTGGTGGTTACTCAATTTATTTTTTCTGTCGGTTTAATAAGCGCCACCATTATTATCAGCTATCAATTGAGATATATAAGAGATAAAGATTTAGGATTTGATAAAGAATATGTTTTTTCTTTTGGCTTAGGGGATCAAATGCACAGCCATTATGATGCAGCGCGTAATGAGCTTTTAAAACAACCCGGTGTATTGGGCGTTGCTGCATCGGGTAACAGCATTGTAGGTACCAACTCTACCACAGGGGATACTTATTGGGATGGTAAGGAGCCAGATAGAATGTTTTTAATTCACACAAACGGAATTGATAAAAATCTTATTCCACTGCTTAAAATGCAGATGGTTGCCGGAAATAATTTCTCGGGCTCAAAGAGCGACTCGGCGCACTTTATTTTAAACGAAACAGCTGTAAAGCAGGCTGGCATTACAAATCCGGTTGGTAAAAATTTTACACTTTGGCAAAATAAAGGAACCATTATCGGGGTAGTGAAAGATTTTAATTATGCCTCGCTAAAACAGGCAATCGAACCCTCAATATTTTATTATGATCCTTCCGGCTCGCGAATGTATATTAAAACCACTGGCAAAGACGCATCCAAAGCTATTACTGCCTCGCAAAAAAGGTGGAAAGAATATACTGCTGATGTTCCATTTTCATATTCTTTTCTCGATGATGATTTTAATAGCTTGTACCAGTCAGATCAAACTACGGGTTTTTTATTTAATGTATTTGCAATTGTTGCTATTGCCATTTCCTGCCTGGGGCTTTTTGGCCTTGCTACTTATACCGCGCAGGTTAAAACAAAAGAGATCGGCATCAGGAAAGTGTTGGGAGCAAGCATTGCAAGTATTACTAATTTATTGGCGAAAGAATTTATCATGCTGGTGCTGGTTGCATTTATAATTGCGGCACCTGTAGCATGGTTTGCGATGAACAAATGGTTGCAGGATTTTGCCTACAGGATAAACATTAGCTGGTGGATGTTTGTGCTGGCCGGATTGGTAGCTGTGTTGATAGCATTAGTTACAGTAAGCTTCCAGGCAATAAAAGC
>JBDTZL010000118.1:0-22320 GCA_040005125.1 Ginsengibacter sp. | reverse complement strand
CAGGGGCCGTTTACCAAAACTAACTGCTTATGAGAAAATTGACTTTTAAACTTATTGTTGATTATATTTCAAATCACATGCCAAAATTAATACGCCTTTTGTTAAGAAAGTTATAAGAACCACAAGTTTTTTTAAAAATTTATGAGTTTTACAAAAATTTAAATACTGCGTGACAAAAATATGACTAAAGTTAGTTACTCCGTATTCATTACTGCTGGGTAAGCTTTTCTGAATTTTCGGCAAACTGAAGTGCATCAATGAATTCCTGCAACTCCCCATTGAGAACTTTATCCAAATTATAAACCGTTAATCCAATACGATGATCAGTAACCCGCCCCTGGGGGTAATTGTAGGTTCTTATCTTGGCAGAACGATCCCCGGTGCTGACGAGGCTCTTACGATGTCGTGAAATTTCTTCTTCCTGCTTGCGTACTTCTTCTTCGTACAATTTAGTACGTAACATTTGCATGGCCTTTTCCCTGTTTCCCAACTGGCTTCTTTCGGTCTGACAAACAATTACAAGACCTGTAGGAAGATGGGTAAGCATTACCTTGGTTTCAACTTTATTTACATTTTGGCCACCTGCGCCCCCGCTCCTGGCGGTTTCCATCTTTACATCGCTCTCCTTTACTTCCACATCAACTTCCTCAGCTTCAGGCATAACGGCAACCGTGGCTGCACTTGTATGCACACGGCCGCTGCCTTCTGTATCAGGCACCCGCTGTACCCTGTGTACCCCGCTTTCAAACTTCAAAGTTCCATATACATCATCCCCTGTTACCTCTATTTGCACTTCCTTGTAACCTCCGACGGTTCCTTCACTTTCGCTTAGTAAGCTGGTTTTCCAGCCTTTTCCCTCACAATATTTCAAGTACATTCTCATGAGATCGCCTGCAAATAATGAGGCCTCATCACCGCCGGTACCGGCCCTTATTTCAAGTATACAGTTTTTTTCATCCTGTGGATCTTTAGGAATCAGGAGATTTCTTATTTGCCTTTCAAATTGTTCTTTTTTTTGTTGCAGGCCTGGAAGCTCCTGTTTGGCAAGTTCCCTCATTTCTTCATCATCGCTATTGATCATTTCCCTGTTAAAGTCAATGTCATCAATCACTTTAGCGTATTCGTTCCTTACGTTTACAATCTTTTCTATGCTGCGATATTCTTTACTTAACTGCTTGTATTTCCTGTTATCGTTTACGATTTCAGGATTAGAAAGTGATACGCCCAGTTCTTCGAATCTTGCCTTTATGCCCTCAAGTTTATCTAACATTTTTTTATGAAGATTTTTTATTTCGGACGGGTTTAATCGCCATTTCGTTTGATTTCATAATTACCAACCTATACCTTTGAATTAAGGGATGCAAAATTAACTTATTAGTTTTTACATGGAGTATCGAAAATTTAAAGCTGATCATTTATTTACTGGTACCCGAATGTTAAATAGCAGGCATGTGCTGGTAACTGATTTAAAAGGCAAAATTGTTAATATTATCAATGAAAATGAGGCAGGCGAAGGAGTAGAAGTTTTTAAAGGAATCCTTTCACCCGGCTTTATCAACGCACATTGCCACCTTGAATTATCTCATTTAAAAAATGTGATCCCACAAAAAACCGGGCTGGTAGATTTTGTGATTAAAGTAGTTACAGGAAGACATTTCCCTCCCGATGAAATATTAAGTGCGATTGCAAGTGCGGAAGCAGGAATGTTACAGGAAGGCATTGTTGCAGTTGGAGATATATGTAATAATTCTTTATCACTTTTTCAAAAAGAAAAGAGAAATCTCTGTTATTATAATTTTATTGAAGTCAGCGGATGGAACCCCGAAGTTGCACAACAAAGGTTTGAAAAATGCAAATCTTTTTATGATGAATTTACAGATAAAGAATTGAATGTCTCTATGGTGCCACATTCCCCGTATTCAGTATCAGGGACTTTGTGGGGAAAAATTACCCCTTTTTTTTTGGGGAAAGTTGTCACCATTCACAACCAGGAAACAAAACACGAAGACCGGTTTTTTCTAAAAGGGTCAGGCGATTTTATAAAAATGTATAAAGCGATGAAAATTGACAATTCATTTTATATACCTAAAAAGGTAAGAAGTATAGAAACCTATTTCGAAAATTTCTCACAAGCAGCATCTGTGATACTGGTACACAACACTTTTACAAAGCAGGAAGATATAGACTATATTAATAATAATAAGTCGCAGGATCAAATTGTTTCGTTTTGCCTGTGTGCCAATGCAAATCTTTATATAGAAAATGTATTACCGCCCGTAGAAATACTTCTGCAGAATAAATGCAACATCGTAATTGGGACCGATAGCCTCGCATCAAATCACCAGCTCAGAATTCTTGAGGAACTGAAAACTATTGCAAAAAATTTCTCACATATTACAACTGAAACATTATTGCAATGGGCAACCATAAATGGTGCAAAAGCTTTGCAAATGGAAAATATGTCAGGAAGTTTTGAACAAGGGAAGAAGCCCGGTGTGGTTTTAATCAGCAATGTTATCAATAAAAAATTTACACAAAATTCTGTAGCCAGGAAAATTCTTTAGTTCAAATTATAATAATATTTTACCCCAGCAGTTCATGCAACACAGGAAGTGTTTTCATAGTTCCAAATTCAGGAATATGAAATGCGTAATAATTTTCCAGCGCAGATAAAATGGTTCTCCGGATACTTTTATTGAGCTTGATTTTCAGCAAATCTTCAGGTTGAGACGCTTTCAATAATTGCGAAATGTAATAACTTATACCAGCTTCAACAAAGTAATCATTTGCCAAAATCTTATCAGCAAAATTTCCTTCTCTGCAGTTGAAAAGATTTCTTTCATCAGAATAATTGTTCTGCAGGCGGAATCCAAAAAAATGCGCAAGCTGCAGGCAAAAATACAATGGAAAATTGGCAGTTACTTCAGCATCCGATATATCGAGTTGCAAAAATGCATCTTCGCAAAAATGAAAAAGATCGGGGTTGGATTCAGGTTGTTTTAAGCATTTTTGTAACAGCTCAACCATATAAAGCGCCACTGCATTTTTTGTAACATCGCTTAAAATATTCCTGTAGAGATGGCTCCAGTTTACCTCTTTAATTCGTTGCAGATTTTTAAGCTCACTATGATATACCTGCATGTCCAGTATGGATGAAGACTGAAAGAAATGCGCTTTCGAAGTTTTACCATATGAACGTACCCCATTTACCATGTAAGATTGAATGCCAAACATCTCTGTAAAAATGGCGGCAATTACAGAGGTTTCTCCATATTTTACTGTGCGAATAACAATACCTTTTGTAGAATAGATCATTTTTTGAGAAAGGGATGAGCACTACACTGTTACCTTTCTGTGTAAATTAATTCATATTCGCATTTGCCCGGTCAAATAATAAAAGATAACGATCAGCTATTTTGTCTTCAAAATGAATAGTGGCATGGAAACAAACCGGCCCAACTTTCTAATTTTTTATTTTTTATTCCCTGTTTTTTATACTTATTTATCTTGTTTTTTCAACAGCGGTAACCATATTAACCGGTATAGGCGAACTTATCAGTAATTTGCGCCCGGCATGTACACAATAAAAAAATCACTCGGTCAGCATTTTTTAAAAGATGAAGGAATTGTGAAAAGAATTGTGGATGCATTACAACAGCATGATTTTAAAAATTTACTGGAAGTGGGCCCTGGAAGAGGAGCGCTTACCAAGCATCTTATCAAAATACCCGGCTTACATTTTAAAGCTGTGGAGCTTGATGAAGAAAAAGTAAATTATCTTCTCAAACAATTCCCATCTTTACAGGAAAATCTTATTCATCAAAGCTTTCTTTCGATCGACCGCCCTTTTGATGAAGCATTTACCGTAATCGGGAATTTTCCTTACAATATTTCGACACAAATTTTGTTTAAAGTACTGGACTGGAAAGAATATGTGCCCGTTGTAATCGGGATGTTTCAAAAGGAAGTTGCAGAGAGGGCCGCGGCAAAGGAAGGCAGCAAAATATATGGCGTGTTAAGCGTACTGCTACAATATTATTATGAAGTAGAGTATTTGTTTTCGGTGGGTAATGAATGCTTTACCCCACAACCCCAAGTACAAAGCGCTGTAATCAGGTTAACGTTGCGTGAAAAATATTTACCTGTAAAAAGCGAAAGAGCTTTTTGGGTGTTGGTAAAAACTGCGTTTAACCAAAGGCGTAAGACACTTCGTAATGGTGTTAAAAGTTTAATTCTAAAAGAGATCCTTGACGATGATTTTTTTAACCGCCGCGCGGAAACATTAAGCGTTGAAGAATTTGCTGCACTCACCTTTAAAATGAGCTGACAAAAAGTATTCATGAAAATTATCATTTTTCTTTTTTTAAGTTCCATGAGCTTGTGTGCCTGTTACTCTCCCAGGTATGTTTACAGTCCGGCTACTCAAAACATTCCTTTACTTAATAAAAAAAATGACCTTGAGCTTTCAGCTTTTTATGCAGGATCTATAGACGCTTTTGAAAAGAAAGGCAATTACAACCGTGGCATTGATCTTCAAACCGCATGGGCCATAAGTAACCATTTTGCAGTTATCCTTAATGAAAGTGCCCGTTGGGAAAAGAATGGCGGCAATGATAGCTTTTTCCCAAATGACAGTTCTTTCCTGTCATATAAAAGAAATTTTACCGAGATCGGCTTAGGATATTTTTCTCCTGCAAAGAACAATAAAAAAATGCAATTCCAGGTTTTTGGCGGTGCAGCCTCAGGTTCTTCAAAAATTTATGATGATTTTACATCAAATAGTACGCATGTAAACAAATATCATTATAGCAGGGTTACAAAGATCTTTATACAACCTGCAATAATGTATAGCCTGTTTAAAAATTTTTCTACCGCATTATCTTCCCGTTTTACTGAAGTTATATTTTCACATATCCGTACAAATTATACCCCAACAGAGTTGGACAATTATATCCTTGACAGTATTGCCGTTTCACCGGTTTTTTTCTGGGAACCGGCAGTCAGTTACACTTTTGGATTCAAAAAATTTCCTGTCAAATTTCAGATCCAGGGCTCTATAACAGTTTTACTCAATCATCGCTTTGTGGAACATCGCAACGCTAACATAGGTATTGGATTAACATGCGATTTCCCGAAGAAAACAAGAAGAAAACCGGCTGCTTCAAATGACTAACGTCCGGTCAATTAAAGTGACCCCGATAAAGAACATAGCGCCACTGATATCATTGCATCTTGCATTCTTTTCAGTTTTGCCATAAGCTTTAGAATTTAACAAAAAATAAAAAAATTCATGTTTAATTTCAGAAATTTAATCTTAGCGGTTTTGTGCATTACGTTTACAAGCTGCTATAAAAAGTATATAGGTACGAGAAATGCTTGTGGCAATAACCTTTATGTAGAGACTTACCAAATAAATCTAATGGAAGTTGATGTTTGTTACTTAACAGATTCAACAAACTTCAGAATTTTTGTCGGGAGATTTGATCCACAGTTTGCAACCTATGATTTTAAATGTTATGGGGATAGTGTTTATATAGAAAATTTGAATAATAGAAATAGATAAGATATATTTCAGACACGGTAGAGATTCTTGTAGAAAAGAAGGCATTAAACTTAGCTCTGCTGCAAAAGCAGCACAAATTTGAATAGCGACTTGATACCCTGTTTTAATCAGGTTTATAAAAGAGTTGCCTGGCGTAATGATTGATAAGATTTAAAATTCATCCATCAAAAGCCGTGAGTCGCCAGGCAGGCGGATCCACTATTTGCAGGATCTGCTCATTAATTTTCACTTTGTTTAGTTGTAATTTTACAGAAACATACACCGGCGCAGAACGCAGAAACGAAAAATGTAAATAATTATGCCTGGTACCTTCCCGCACACAGTAAGAATTGTAACTGCAGCTTCTTTATTTGACGGTCACGATGCCGCCATCAATATCATGAGGCGTATTATGCAAAGCAAAGGCGCAGAGATCATACACCTTGGGCACAACAGGAGTGTGCATGAAATTGTGGAATGCGCCATTGAAGAAGATGCACAAGGTATTGCTGTTACCAGCTACCAGGGTGGCCATGTTGAATTTTTTAAATACATGAAAGACCTGCTTGATGAAAATGGTTGTGGGCATATAAAAATTTTTGGCGGTGGTGGCGGCACTATTCTTCCTTCAGAAATTGAAGAGCTTCAGGCATATGGTATTACGAGAATTTATTCTCCCGATGATGGCAGAACAATGGGGCTTGACGGAATGATCGAAGATGTTGTGAAAAAATGCAGCCTCCCCCTAACCCCCTCCAGCGGAGGGGGAACCGCAGCCTCCAATGGGAACGGGAATAATGGGAAGTTTGCTCTTGGGGAATGGAGGGATATTAAAAAGATAGCACAATCCATTACGCAGGCTGAAAACGGTGATCCAATTGATATTTTTCAAAATGATGTTTCAATAAACAAAAAAAATAGTGCCGCATCCGGATCAACGCTTGTGAAGGATTATTTTGTAGCTGATCCATATTATTATAAGAATTTAAAAGAATTTGCAGGAAAACAAAAAAGTAATCCCACAAATGCAGAGAAAATTTTATGGGAGAGATTAAGAGGAAGAAAGGAAGGGCTTAAGTTTAGAAGGCAACATATTATTGATAAATACATAGCTGATTTTGTTTGCTTGCAAAGGGGCGTAGTGATTGAGATTGATGGCAATATTCATCAACTCCCGGAAGTTATGGAAAATGACGAAATACGTACATCAAGATTAAAGGATTTAGGATTTGATATAATAAGATTTACCAATCAGGAAATTCTAAGAAATCCGGACCTGGTTTGTGAAAAGATTTTTAATTTACTTGAAAATAAAAAAGAATTTATTTCGCCGCATATTACTGAACAGGAAATTAATTCAAACATTGGGGAGTTGCCCAACTCCTCCTCCCCTGGAGGAGGGTGGGAGGATGCCGCCCCGGTTCTTGGCATCACAGGAACAGGTGGTGCCGGAAAATCTTCTGTAACCGACGAGATCGTACGGCGCTTTTTGAATTTTTATACTGATAAAACAATTGCTGTTGTTTCGGTTGATCCTTCTAAGAAAAAAACAGGTGGTGCTCTATTAGGCGACCGTATTCGCATGAACTCAATACACCATCCCCGTGCCTATATGCGCTCACTGGCAACCAGGGAAAGTGACAAAGCGCTTAGCAACCATGTAGAAGAAGCGCTTGATATTTGCAAGACGGCGGGTTATGATTTTATTATTTTGGAAAGTGCAGGTGTTGGCCAGGGTGACGCGTCAATCCTGGAATATTGCGATGTGAGCATGTATGTGATGACCCCTGAATATGGCGCAGCATCACAGCTTGAGAAAATAAATATGCTCGATTATGCAGACATTGTTTGTATAAATAAATTTGACAAAGCCGGTGCGCTAGACGCCTTGCACGATGTAAAAAAACAATACAAGCGCAACCACAGCTTATGGAATGCAAAAGACAACGATCTTCCGGTGATCGGTACGGTTGCCTCAGTATTTAATGATCCCGGTTGCAATGAATTGTTCAACAAAATAATTGACATTGTTTATAAAAAACCTGGCGGCTCCATCAATGAATACGAAGCGCCACGTCGCAATGGAAGCATAGGACAGCCGGTAATCCCCGCAAAACGCGTACGGTATCTTGCAGAAATTGCTGATGAAATTGCCGGCTACAACCGAATTGCTGATGAGCAGGCTGAACTTGCCTCCCAATTGTATCAGGTGATCGGGGCTTCACAAATTGTAAAAAAGAATGGCAACACTGACCCCGAAAAAAATGAGACCGCACTCGCCTTAATGGAAGAAGTTGCCGTGGGCATTAATAAAAAATTGTTGCCACTTTCAAAAAAACTTATAGATGAATGGGAATATTTAAAAAGTTCTTATCAAAAGGAGTTTTTTGAATATGATGTAAGAGGAAAAATTATAAAACAACCCTTGTATTTTGAATCGCTTTCGCATTCAAAAATTCCAAAAATTGCAGTTCCACGCTTTAAAGACTGGGGTGATATTTTACGCTGGCGGTTCCAGGAAAATTTTCCGGGAAAATTTCCATACACAGCAGGTGTATTTCCATTGAAGCGTTCTGAAGAAGACCCCACACGAATGTTTGCGGGTGAAGGTGGGCCCGAAAGAACCAACAGGCGGTTCCATTATGTAAGTGTAGGGCAACCTGCGAAACGGCTCAGCACTGCATTTGATAGTGTGACATTGTATGGTGAAGACCCGGATGTGCGTCCTGATATTTTTGGAAAAGTGGGAAACAGTGGTGTAAGCATTGCATCAGTTGACGATGCAAAAAAATTGTACAGCGGCTTTGATCTTTGTGATCCGAAAACATCGGTGAGCATGACGATCAATGGCCCCGCTCCTATGTTGCTTGCCTTCTTTTTAAATGCTGCGATCGACCAGCAATGTGAAAAATACATTATCGAAAATAACTTACGGGAAGGGGTAAACGAAATTATCGAATCTGGATTTGATGTAAATACCCTTCCAAAATATGTTGGCGTTAACGGCGAAGCCGTACATCCCGAAAAAGGAAATATGACCGGTCATTTACCAAAAGGCAATGACGGGCTGGGTCTAAGGCTTCTTGGCTTATCAGGGAAGGATGTACTTGAAAAAGATATTTATGAGCAAATAAAAGCAAAGGCATTGGCAACAGTGCGTGGTACTGTCCAGGCAGATATTTTAAAGGAAGACCAGGCGCAAAATACCTGCATTTTCTCTACGGAATTTGCATTAAAACTAATGGGTGATGTGCAGGAATATTTTATTAAAAAAAATGTACGGAATTTTTATTCAGTTTCTATAAGCGGGTATCACATTGCCGAAGCAGGCGCCAATCCCATTACCCAGCTTGCATTTACCCTATCCAACGGGTTTACCTATGTGGAATATTACCTCGGCCGCGGAATGAACATCGATGATTTTGCTCCAAACCTTTCATTCTTTTTCAGCAATGGCATGGACGCTGAATATAGTGTTATCGGCAGGGTAGCGCGCCGCGTCTGGGCCAAGGCAATGAAATATAAATATAATGCGAACCAGCGTTCTCAAAAACTCAAATATCATATACAAACCAGCGGCCGCAGCCTGCATGCTCAGGAAATAGATTTCAATGATATACGAACCACCTTACAGGCGCTCTATGCTATTTACGACAATTGCAACAGTCTTCACACCAATGCATATGATGAAGCGATAACAACACCTACCGAAGAGAGCGTACGCCGCGCCATGGCGATTCAATTAATCATTAACCGTGAGTTGGGTACTGCAAAAAATGAAAATCCAAACCAGGGCAGTTTTTTAATTGAAGAACTTACCGATCTCGTGGAAGAAGCCGTGATGGCCGAGTTCAACCGCTTGTCCGAGAGAGGCGGGGTGCTGGGTGCCATGGAACGTATGTACCAGCGAAATAAGATCCAGGAAGAAAGTCTGTATTATGAAACCCTAAAACATACCGGTGAATTTCCCATCGTTGGTGTGAATACCTTCCTGAATAAAGCCGGGTCTCCTACTATACTACCGGCAGAGGTTATACGCAGTACCAATGATGAAAAAAATATCCAGATAGAAAATCTAAAAGTCTTTCATGAACGCCACAAAAATGAAAGCAGCTATATGCTCGACCGGCTACAGGAAGTGGCAATTAATAACGGAAACCTGTTTGAAGAATTAATGGAAACGGTTAAATATTGTTCTTTGGGACAAATAACGCATGCGCTCTACGAGGTGGGCGGCCAATACAGAAGAAATATGTAGAAGATAAGGATACGATATTTTGGATAAATTAAATTTCCGGAACCATACCTTACATGTCGCTCCCATGGAGCTAACTTACCTGGTTGATTTCATTTCTACTGACATGCCGGCACGCTGTGCCTTTATATAATATTTTATCCCGATGCTGCTCTTACTTGTAACTTAATTAAGTTTGAAATCATGCCTATAGCCAGAAAGGCGAAATGTTAGTAGAAATATCTGAACATATTTTAAGCATTTTTGTAGCGCGTTATTTTTATACATGTCGCGCCTATGGAGCTTGCTCAACCAGCTAATCAGATTTCCACTGACATGCCGGCACTATGTGCCTTTATAATATTTTATCCAGATGCTACCCTTGTTTATAACCAAATTAAGTTTGAAAATCACGCCTATAGCCTCGCAGACGCTAAATGTTAGTAGAAATATCTGAACATATTTTAAGCATTTTTGTAGCGCGTTATTTTTATACATGTCGCGCCTATGGAGCTTGCTCAACCAGCTAATCAGATTTCCACTGACATGCCGGCACTATGTGCCTTTATAATATTTTATCCAGATGCTACCCTTGTTTATAACCAAATTAAGTTTGAAAATCACGCCTATAGCCTCGCAGACGCTAAATGTTAGTAGAAAAATATACGGCTATATTGTAGAGCTCCGTAGGAGCGGCATGTATTCAACGAGCCGCTTCCAAAGCTGGAGCTGTCATTACAGAATGTTGGGCTCATCATAACCGATACTGCCGGAAGGCGCGATGTTGCTCACATACATGAAGCAAAATCACCGGAGATTTCTGTTTATTTAATTGAGCAGTTAAATAAGAAATGCAATCTTAACCTGCACAACCCTGACTGGAGACGAAACGGCTTATCTGATTAAATTAAAAGCACCACTATTGCAGTGCTTTTATTTGCTTTCACTGTATATATTTTTACTACTTTTTTACAGCATATTTCCGGCTCTTTTGATCTATTCCTACAATTTTATCATTTTTCATTCGCAGGTCATCCATTTGTGATAAGGAATCTTTCTTTCCTTTGGCGTCTTCCCATATTTCTTTATACTACAGGCTTACATACTCTTCATTTTATCTTTTGAAATTACTGACTCCCAATCATCCATTTTTATTTCCATGCTTTTAAGTGCGCCACGACCTTTAGAAAATATTGATTTTAAACTATCATTTGAAACTTTAGCCTCAAAACTATCAAATCCGTACCGGCATTGTTGCAGGAAAAAATTATGGTTCCTGTTAAAATAAACATACTTAATTTTTTTATAAGCTTTTTTAGAAATGATAAATAGAAGGTGGTGTTACTAAGCAGCTTTTTTCACGTATTTTCAAAAAAATCTCCAAAATAACTATTTTAATATTGTGTTCTAAGTGTTTAACCACAAAATCGGTAGTAATAAAACTGGTCGCGATAAACACTTCCTGTATTTTTGTTTTTTACTTATTTAGAAAAATTATGCGCGAAAAAGTCTTTTGCATTTTCATAATTACAATTTTTGCGAATTCATGTTCCTCAAATAAATATGCGGCAACCAATAAAGTATACAAGAAACAGGCGAAAGCTTTTGGAAAAATTATAAGCAAAGTGCCTCCTGCAGACGGCTACAGCGCTTCATCAACCTGGGCGGGAACTACCAACTTCGGCTTGCGTAAACCCGCCTTTGTGATCATACATCATACCGCGCAAAACAGCTGCGGGCAAACTCTTCAAACCTTTACCCTGGCAAGTTCGGGAGTAAGCGCTCATTATGTAATTTGCAAAGACGGGACCGTGCATCATATGCTCAACGATTATTTACGTGCCTGGCATGCAGGTTTAGGCTCCTGGGGAAATGATAAAGACATCAATTCGTCTTCCGTAGGTATTGAACTCGATAATAATGGTTTTGATTCTTTTCCATCTGCACAAATAAACAGCTTACTAACGGTATTGGATACCCTAAAAAAAAGATACAACATCCCTCAAACCAATTTTATCGGTCATTCGGATATTGCACCTGCCAGGAAAGTTGATCCGAATGCAAAATTTCCCTGGCAGCTTCTTTCACAAAGCGGCTATGGTGTTTGGTATGATGACACGTCTAAAATTTCGGTTCCGGATAATTTCAGCAGCATACTTGCTTTGCGCATTATAGGGTATTCCGTTCAGGACAGTTTTGCTGCAATAGAGGCCTTCAAGCGACATTTCGAAATGCAGGACAGCAGCAAAATTCTTACTGATGGCGATAAAAAAATATTATACGACTTAATGAAAAAATACCAATAAGGGAATCCGCTTATTAACCGACCGTTTTAAAAAACCCGCTGCCACGCAGCGGGCTCTAATTATCCCTTAATCCTGCAATTTTAAAAATTAAAATCCGGCATGCTCATGAATGCCCTCACGCACTTCTTCCACTAATTTATTATTAAAAGCCTCCAGGTCTTTAGGACTGCGGCTGGTAATAAGTCCATTATCTACAACAACCTCCTTATCCTTCCAAATGGCCCCGGCATTCTCTAAATCCGTTTTTACTGATGGATAGGATGTGACTTCCCTTCCTTTTAACAAGCCCGTTTCTATTAACAATTGAGGGCCATGACAAATAGCCGCTACAGGTTTACCGGCTTCCATAAAATCTTTCGCAAATTGAATACAGTCGTCGTTAAGGCGCATCAGGTCAGGATTCATAACGCCGCCCGGGATCATCAATGCGTCATAATCTCCAACTTTCGCATTACTAAGATTTACATCAACAGGTAATTCAATCGACCAATGATCATGCGCCCACGCTTTAACTTTATATTTTTGCGGAGATACAATATCAACTTCAATACCCGCATTTTCCATTGCCTTTTTTGGACGGGTCAATTCAATTTCTTCAAAACCATTTTCAGTTAAAATGGCTACTTTTTTTCCTGATATTTTGTTCATAGTTTACTTTTTAAAGGTTGATTAAAATGTTATTCAGTTTTTTTCTAAAAGCAGGGAAAATCCTCTGATTTTTTATTTCGCCTGAAATGTTTACGAAAAATCATGTACAACAAACATGCCTTTAGAGTATAAAATTTTCAAAATATTTTCAAATCTAAATAATTGTATATTTTTAAATAATTGTATTTAAGTTCGATACAGGCTATGAAAAGTGGAGCCAAATATTGAAACTTTTTTCATTTTTTATTCTTTTCGGCACATTCCCGGAATGAATTTATTAATTTCAACAAATTGTGGTTTTTTGGCAACAACTTTTTTGATGGTATTTTACCGCATAATTTTTTTTCCATTGATGCACCTGATTCAAGTTTCAGACAAAAGCCTTGCAAAAGAATTCCTCGAGGTTCCCATACCTATTTATAAAAATGATCCCAACTTCATCCGCCCGCTTGATAAGGATGTGAATGATGTATTTGATCCAAAAAAAAATAAAGCATTCCGTTTTGGCGAATGTGCCAGGTGGCTTTTAAAAGATGATGATATTCTTATTGGCCGTATTGCGGCTTTTGTAAATAAAAAATATAAGAACAAAGGTGATGACCAACCCACCGGCGGCATTGGTTTTTTTGAATGCATCAATAACCAGCAGGCTGCAGACATGTTGTTTGATGTGGCCAAAAACTGGCTGATACAACGTGGAATGGAAGCCATGGATGGCCCCATAAACTTTGGTGAGCGTGATCGCTGGTGGGGGCTTGTTACAGAAGGTTTTAAGCCACCCATTTATTTGATGAATTATAACCTTCCATATTATCAAACGCTTTTTGAGAATTATGGGTTCAAAAAATTTTATAACCAGATATGCTGGCATCTTTTTGTGCAGACAAGGCTTAATGACAAATTTATTGAGCAGGATGAAAAGTATAATGCAAACCCCGAATTTAAAGCCATTCACATCCGGAAGAATCAACTGGAAAAGTTTGCAAATGATTTTAGTACTGTTTATAATAAAGCCTGGGCAAAGCATGAAGGCAATAAACAACTCAACAAAGAGGTGGCTTATAAAATGTTCAATGCAATGAAGCCCGTAATGGACGAACACCTCATATGGTTTGTTTATCATAATGATGAACCAGTCGCTTTTTGGGTAAATCTCCCGGAGCTAAACCAGATTTTTAAATATCTTAATGGCAAGTTTGGGTTTTTTGAAAAGATTAAATATCTATGGCTGAAAAAAAAGGGTGTGTGTAATAAATTTACAGGTATTGTTTTTGGGGTAATTCCTGAATACCAGGGAAAAGGTGTTGATTATTATATGATAGTGGAGGGCGCTAAGGTGATTCAGAAAAAAAAACAGTACAATGAGCTGGAGCTTCAATGGCAGGGCGATTTTAATCCAAAAATTTTGAATATCTCCAAACATATAGGTGCAAAGCAAAGCAGGATGCTTGCCACGTGGCGTTATCTTTTCGACCGGGGCAAAGAATTTAAAAGACACCCGTTTTTAAATTAACAATTGTGTTTTTGGCCAAAATTATCTGTCTTATAAAATCGCATTACGATAATTATCGGAACTAAAATCCGTAAATTTGCCCTCGCAATTATGGATAAATTTATCGTTTCAGCCAGGAAATACAGGCCACAAAACTTCAGTACGGTTGTAGGGCAGTCGCATATAACCACTACACTTAAAAATGCGATTAAAAACAACCAGCTTGCGCACGCATTTTTATTCTGCGGCCCCCGTGGTGTGGGGAAAACCACCTGTGCAAGAATTCTCGCAAAAACAATTAATTGCGAAAACAGAACTCCTGAAGGAGAAGCCTGCAATGTTTGCAATTCCTGTGTTTCATTTGACAACGGGACCTCACTCAATATTCATGAACTGGATGCAGCCAGTAACAATTCGGTAGATGATATTCGTACACTTGTTGACCAGGTCAGGTTTGCACCGCAGGCAGGCGCCTATAAGGTCTACATTGTTGATGAGGTGCATATGTTAAGTGCTTCGGCTTTTAATGCGTTTTTAAAAACACTCGAGGAACCACCACCATTTGCCATTTTTATTTTAGCCACAACAGAAAAGCATAAGATACTTCCTACGATATTATCACGGTGCCAGATCTTTGATTTTAAAAGAATCACCAACCAGGATACAGTAGAACACCTCCGGGAAATTTGTGAAAAAGAGAAGATACAAGCCGATAAAACCGCTTTACACATCATCGCGCAAAAAAGTGAAGGTTGCCTGAGAGATGCTTTAAGCATTCTCGATAAAATCGTAAGCTTTACCAATGGCCAGCTTACTTATACCAATACCCTTGAGCATTTAAATATCCTGGACGAAGATTATTATTTCCGTTTCATGGACGCTATACAAAAGGAAAGCATCAGCGATACCATCTTGCTATACGATGAAATAAACCGGAAAGGCTTTGAAGGTGATCTCGTATTAAATGGCTTTGCAGAATTCATCAGGAACCTGCTGGTAAGCAAAGATCCAAAAGTGGCCATGCTTCTTGAAGTATCAGAAGGTTTTAAACAACGGTATCTTGAAGTCGCTTTGAAAACAGATGCTGCCTGTTTACTCAGCGCATTAAATATATTGAGTGAAGCAGAAATTAACTACAGGCAATCCCGTAATAAGCGATTGCATGTAGAGCTTACTTTGATAAAACTTTGCTACCTGCAACAGGCAATTGAACTGGTAAATGACGGCGAGTATCTGCATAAAAAAAAACAGCTTGAAAGCGTAAGGCCTGTTGCTTTCAAATCAATCTCCTATGTGCCGGTAAAAGATAAGAATACGGGCAGTACCGGACGAGTCCCTGCAGCAGTTAACAGAAAACCGGCTGATTCACAAAATGAAGCCAATGAGCAGGTGAAAGAAAATAAAGCTATACTTGTTATTGAAGAGGAAATCGCGGGGCCGGAACTAACAAGAGCCGCCGCAGACCATACTTTTGTGGCTAACGTTAATGCGCAGACGAAAATAAAAAAGTTAAGCTCACTCGAAAAAATAAGGGAGCAGGTCGCTCT
The DNA here is from genome assembly GCA_040005125.1 of Ginsengibacter sp. GTDB lineage: Bacteria > Bacteroidota > Bacteroidia > Chitinophagales > Chitinophagaceae > Ginsengibacter. The sequence continues at coordinate 6,551 of JBDTZL010000118.1, read as the reverse complement.
TGAAAATAAGCAAAATGGCAACAGTATTAAAGAACTTAGTGAAGAAGAACTGTATGTAGCGTGGGGGCTTTACATCGAAGAGCTGCGAAAGAATAACAACCATTCCGGCGTCTCTAATTTCAAAGCTGCAAAGCTGAATATTATCGATAATAATTGTATAGAAATTATTACGGATAATAATATTCAGCAAAAGTTTATTGAAACAGAAAGGGCCACATTGATAGCGCACCTCCAGGCACATTTTAATAACCGTTTCTTAACTTACCGGGTAATTGTTGTTGAAAAGGAGAACAATAGGCCGGAGCAGGAAAAGCACCTGACAACCAGGGAGCAATATTTAAAAGTTATAGAAGAGTATCCTTTGGTAAAACAATTGAAAGACAGGCTGGGCCTGCAACTGGATTATTAAGAGTGCCGGTTAACTTCCGGTGGCCAGGCACCTGCATTAAAAAAAATAATTTAAATTTCATGTACACAATACTTGGAGCTGGTGGCGTTATTGCCAATGAACTTTCAAAAGTACTTTCTAAAAATAAAATTCCATATACCCTCGTGAGCCGCCATCCAAAACCTATGAATGGGGCGCTTACCAAACCAGCGGACCTTACCATTGCAGCACAGGCAGATGAAGCAATAAAAGGCTCTTCCATCGTGGTTTTATGTCCGGGCCTGCAATATGATATCCGTATATGGAATGAGCAATGGCCGGTTATAATGAACAACACCATTAATGCGTGTAAGAAACACAACGCAGGGCTTATTTTTTTTGACAATGTGTATATGCTTGGCAAAGTAACAGGCGCCATGACGGAAGCAACACCTTACAATCCTGTAAGTAAAAAAGGTGAGTTGCGGGCAAAGCTGGCCATTAAATTAATGGAAGAAGTGAAAGCCGGAAACCTCACAGCAATGATCGCAAGAGCCGCTGATTTTTATGGGCCCAATTGCAATACGAGTGTTTTGAATTTATTAGTATTTGATAAAATGGCCAAAGGCAAAAAAGCCCGGTGGATGGTCAATGACAACGTAGTCCATTCGTTTACTTTTACCCCAGATTGCGGAAAAGCATTGTGGATGCTTTCAAAAACCGAGGATGCCTGGAACCAGGTTTGGAATATGCCCACTGCAGCTCCGCCAGTTACAGGAAAAGAAATTATTTCCATGGCTGCAAAAGTTTTCAATACCCCGGAAAAACATATGGTTATCAGTAAAGGAATGATTGGAATTTTAGGAATCTTTATGAGGACTATGTATGAAATGAAAGAAATGCTTTACCAGTATGACTCTGATTATGTTTTTGATTCTTCTAAATTTAACAAGGCCTTTAACTTTCAGCCAACAGGCTACAAACAGGGATTTGAAATAACTGGCGCGGCATACCCGCTGAAATAATTTAAGATCAAAACCGTACACCCTTATTCTTCCTCTGCCCTACGTGCTTCTTCTTCATATTTATTTTGATAATAGCCATGCTTCATACTTTCCCACAAATACTTTACAATAAAATTGAAATAGCCATGTTTTTGAAATTGCCTTAAATGACACATTTCATGTTTTACCCATCTTTCATTTTGCAAAAATTCCTGCTTTGTCACATTATAAATATGTATGGAGTTCCCGATAACTATCGCAACACTTTTTGACCTTAATTTTTTTGCGGCAAGTTTTGCAATCCATGATTGTTCTTTAATCCGGAGTTCCATGACATTTTTTTTAAAAACAAGTGCTATGCTAAAAATGAAAAGGCATAAAGCGGTGACACAAATTTTATGCATCGATTCGACGATTCGATAGCAATCGGACTAAGAAAAATTATGCATTTATTCGTGCAATTCGCCTAATTCGTGTAATAAGTGTTTTAAAATTCGATAGCTATCGAATCGTGTTATTAACCCACGAGCGCTTTCAAAATTTCTTCACTGTGAATTTTTGATTTCGGCTTTCTGAATATCTTTTGGATAATCCCTTTTTCATCAATCAAAAATGTAGTGCGGTGCAGCCCCATGTATTTGCGGCCGTACAAGTTTTTCTCGCCCCATACACCATATTTGTCAACAATCTTTTTCCCGGGATCTGCAATAAGCGTAAAAGGCAGCTTATATTTTTCTTCAAACTTTTTGTGCTTCTTCTCATCATCGGGACTAACACCCAAAATTACCAGCCCTTCCTTTTCGAGTAACTTGTAATTGTCACGCAGGTTACATGCTTCTACCGTGCAGGTAGGTGTGTCGTCTTCCGGGTAAAAATAAAGAACAACTTTTTTGCCTTTAAAATCTTTAAGTGAAACGGGGTTCCCGTTTTGGTCTTTTGCTTTAAAATCAGGAGCTTTCTCCCCTTCTGTTAAATGAGTCATTTTGTATATTTTTTACCTTATAAAATGATATATCTTTTCTGTTGTGTTGCCGGCTTCATCACTAACAGAGATTTTTAATTCGTGATTACCACGATCACACATTTCGTCAAAAGCGTAAATGAAGGAATGGCCTTTGTCATTGGTGAACCTTAACCACTTTCCATCCAGGTCTGCCCTGAAACTTTTTATTGCATCATTATTATCTTTTGGAGTAAAAATGATGCGGGACGCTTTTGAGAGATTTGAATTGTCCTTAAAACCTCCAATTATGACAGGAGGTACATCATCGGCAATTAACTCAAAAATTCCAAAGCTTCGAAATTTTGCTGTAAACCATTCACCCTCCCCTGTTGCTTTCACCACTTCTGTTTTGTTGCCCCATGTTCTTTTGATAAGCATTTTATCGCGTAGTTCTGGGGGCACAGGTTTACCTGCTTTTATTCTTATGACAAAATTATTATGTACAGGCACCAGCCCGGACGCTACTATGTAAATGCCGGAATATGAAACAAGAGATATAGCTGGTTTTTTCAAATAAACAAATGCAAAAGAATCGTACAAGTCTTTGGGGCTAAGAATAAGTTGCAGTTCTTCGCTCTCAAAAATATTAACGAAAGCGGGATGAAATTCTTTTTGATTGTAATAGGATGCAGAGTCTTTTGGTAATCCTTCTTCTTTAATCAATCCCTTTTTTATCCCGAACTCAAGTGTCGACGTATTGCCATAAGCATCTTTTACGACAATTTTTATTTTGTGCACACTGTAATCTGTAAGTTCTATTACACCATCTCCGCTAAAGTCTTTATATATCCCCTGGGGATAGCCGGGCAACCTGGAAAGATGCTCAATGAACGGGCCGCCGGACGCCCTTGTTTTATAATCAATATGCGCATTCACATATCTCGTCTCATCATAGGTTATGCTGTCAATTTCAAAACCTGACACCGCTTTTTCATCAAGATACATGATAGCTTCATAAATTCCAATGGGATTTGAAGCACCTGTTACTTTATCATTAGCTGAAATCCCAAAACTAACTTTATCAGTGTTTACCGAAATGACCGGCTCGGTTGTTATATAATTTCCGTTGCTCTTTTTCAGGCTGAACAACTTTGGCGACTGGCTGTAAGTACTGATGCACCTATCGTACATGGCTAAACGAAGTATAGTTGGAGGAACATTATCCACAATAGGGAACCCGAATAAAAGAGGGTTTAAAACTTTATCAGTCTTTGTATCCCTTATTTCAAAATGGCAATGCGGGCCTTCGGAACCGCCTGTATTACCGCTGTAAGCAATAAACTGGCCCTGTTTAATCGGGAACATTCCCTGCGGAATGTCCAGGAAAACCTGCCAGGATTCCAGTTTGTACTGTTGTTCCTTAACATATTTTTCCAGCGCCGGGTAAAAATCATTCAGGTGGCCATATAAGGTTGTCAATCCATTCGGATGGTTGATGTAAATTGCCCTGCCAAAACCTGCAGCATCAATGCGCACGTGTGCAACATAGCCATCTGCAGCAGCTTTTACAGGCCTGTTTTGCACCTGGTTGGTTCGGCAATCGAGCCCCATATGATAATGATTGGGGCGTAATTCTCCGAAATTTGCAGCGAGCCCGATTTTGGCATCGACCGGATAAATAAAATATCCTTTGGGATAAAATTTTTGAGGAAAAATCTGTCCCTTTGTATGCAAACATAAAAGCGGGAAAAGAAAAAACAGGAACGATTTATGTAATATATGTTTTTTAGGAAAGCTCATTTTCATACAATTACAAATCTAACGACTAAAAAATTTAAATTATTATCATGAATAAGTCAAATACAATAGCAGGGATTATTCTTGGGGCGGCTGCAGGTGTTGCACTTATACGATTTTTTAATATGCCAAAAGAAAAAAGAGACTTTTTTTTCGCGCATTTAAGAAATACAACGCATAGTTTACTTGACGAGGCCGAAGAAACTGTGGAAAAAGTTGAACATTACATGGATGAAATTAAATCAAAAGGCGAGGAGGAATTTATCGATAAATTGTATATTCTGAAACGAATGTTCAAAGATTTATACGGTTCCGAGCAACATTTCCTTCTTTAAAATTAGTATTTACTTAACTTATTATAGACAGGCCATCCCAAACAGCCTGATTTTAATATATTTATCCATATCTGGAAACACAGGGATTCAATTTTTATTGCTGCACGTTTCAACATTTACATTTATTTTCGCGGCATTTACTTTTTTATGCCAAGGGATACTTCTATTAAATCAGTTCTAATTATAGGCTCGGGCCCCATTATTATAGGACAAGCCTGTGAATTTGATTATTCAGGAACCCAGGCGGCACGCAGCCTCCGTGAAGAAGGAATTAAAGTGATATTAATAAACAGCAATCCCGCAACCATCATGACGGACCCAATGATGGCCGACAAGGTTTACCTGCTTCCACTTACGATTGAAAGTATTGAAACAATTCTCGAAGAAAATGATATAGATGCCGTACTGCCTACTATGGGCGGACAAACAGCGCTCAATCTCTGTAAAGAAGGTGATGAATTGGGCATTTGGCAAAAGCGCAATGTAAGATTGATCGGGGTAGACATAAAAGCCATTGATAAAGCCGAGGACCGGGAAAAATTCAGGCAATGGATGATTGAAATGAACATCCCGGTTGCACCCGCAAAAACTGCTAACTCTTTTTTAGAGGGTAAAGAATTTGCCCAGGCGATCGGCTTCCCTTTGGTTATCCGGCCTTCTTTTACTTTGGGTGGAACAGGAGGAAGTTTTGTACATATTAAGGAAGAGCTGGATGAAGCATTGAACCGGGGGCTCACGGCCTCACCCATGCACGAAGTTCTTGTTGAAAAAGCTTTGGTGGGCTGGAAGGAATTTGAATTGGAATTACTCAGGGATAATAATGACAACGTGGTCATCATTTGCACTGTTGAAAATTTTGATCCTATGGGCATTCATACCGGTGATTCCATAACAGTTGCACCGGCTATGACTTTGAGCGATACCGCTTATCAAAATATGAGGAACACTGCCATTGCCATGATGCGCAACCTGGGAAATTTTGCAGGCGGTTGTAATGTGCAGTTTGCCCTAAATCCTCAAACTGAAAGCATAATTGCTATTGAAATAAATCCACGGGTAAGCAGGTCTTCTGCATTAGCCAGTAAGGCCACTGGCTACCCGATTGCAAAAATTGCTGCCAAGCTCGCTATTGGTTTTACCTTGGATGAATTAAAAAATCAAATTACAGTAACTACATCGGCATATTTTGAACCCGCATTGGATTACGTTATTGTAAAAATTCCGAGATGGAATTTTGATAAATTCAAAGGCGCCGATGATACCCTTGGCCTTCAAATGAAATCGGTAGGAGAAGTGATGGCCATTGGGAGAAGCTTTGCTGAAGCAATTCAAAAGGCTTGCCAGAGCCTGGAAAACGAAGCCGTAGGCCTCGGGTACTATGGAAAAAGCCTGATGTATGCCGAAGAAATTATTGAATACATTAAAATTCCAAAATGGGATCGCATTTTCAGGATAAAAGATGCCCTTATGATTGGGGTAAGTGTACGAAGGATCTGCGAATCAACCGGGATTGACAGGTGGTTTATTTACCAGATCCAAAAAATATGCAATTGTGAAAAAGAGCTTATAAAAGTTACGCTCGACACAATGTCGCCTGAACTTTTAAAGAAAGCAAAGCAGCTCGGCTTTGGTGATGAACAAATTTCAAGGATCATGAAAGATGGCAGTACAGATGAAGATATTTATGAAAAAAGAAAAGAACTCGGCATTACAAGAGTCTATAAGATGGTAGATACTTGCAGCGCAGAGTTCGAAGCTAAGACCCCTTATTTCTATAGTACCTTTGAGTAAAATAATTTTAATTTGGCCTAAAAGAATGTTATGTTGGTATTAGATGATGAGTGTGTAAAGGCAGCCGAAATGCCGGAGGAAGAACTTAAATTGGAATTCGCAATCTGGCTTTTTGAAAAAGAAAAAGTTTCTATGCGAAAAGCTGCCGCTACGGCTGGTTTATATTGGTTGGATTTTAGTAAAATACTATCTGCCAGAAATATTCCAACAATAAGAATGTCGGATGAAGATTTTCAAATAGAAATTAATACAGTCAATGATTTATTGAAATGATTGTTATTAGTGATATTAGATGAACTAATAACAAATACTAC
>JBDTZL010000393.1:0-6713 GCA_040005125.1 Ginsengibacter sp. | reverse complement strand
GTGTTTGGCGATCTATATAAATGCCCTCATTAGAAAAAATGTATATATATTTAAGTTATTCTTCAAAATTGTTATTTTATAAGCTTATTACGAATTTATTAGCATGGAAGATTTAGATATAAATCCTTTAATTGAGAGATATCAATTCCTTTCCGGTGGCGGTGAGATGGGTGCTCTTACCCGTGCAAAAGACTGGAGCAAAACTCCGGTAGGCCTGGTTAAAGGGTGGCCCCAGAGTTTACGTACTGCGCTTGGCATTGTTTTAAATTCTAAATTCCCCATGTTTTTATGGTGGGGTCCGCAGCTGATTTGTTTTTATAATGATGCCTATCGCCCGAGTTTGGGGGAAAATGGAAAACATCCTGCTATACTGGGGCAAAGGGCCGAAGAGGCGTGGCCGGAGATATGGGATATTATCAAACCCCTTATTGAACAGGTGCTGAACGGCGGTGAAGCTACCTGGAGCGAGGATCAGTTGATACCTATTTACCGCAATGGTAAAATAGAAGATGTGTACTGGACTTTCAGTTACAGCCCGGTTAATGATGAGTCCGGAAAAGTGGCAGGGGTATTGGTTACTTGTAGCGAGACAACAGAAAAAGTAAATACTTTGAAAAGCTTGGAAGAAAGTAACCGGAGATATTTCAACAATATTATGCAGGCTCCGGTGGCTATGTGTATTTTCAGGGGAGAAAGTCATACCGTTGAAATTGCTAATGAGCTGATGATGGAATTATGGGGCAAATCTGCGGAGCAGGTAATGAATAAGCCAATCTTTGAAGGTTTGCCTGAAGCCAGAGGGCAAGGGTTGGAACAATTAATGGATAACGTATACAATACCGGTAAAAAATTTATAGCCAATGAACGCCCTGTAAAACTGCCACGCAATGGTAAAATCGAGAACATTTATATCAACTTTGTTTATGAGGCTTTTAAAGAACCTGATGGAGCTATATCGGGAATAGTTGCCATCGCCTCTGAAGTAACAGAGCAGGTAGTGGCACGGAAAAAGGTAGAAAACAGTGAAAGAGAATTTCGCCAGCTGGCCGATTCTTTGCCGGCATTGGTATGGACCACTGATACTAAAGGGATACAAACCTTTGCTTCTAAAAAATGGAAAGAGTTTACCGGCCTCGATCCTTACGATGCGGCCACTTTTGAAAAAATGGTGCATCCTGCAGATCTGAAAAGCATAATAAAAATATGGGCTGACTGCCTTGCTTCAGGAGAAATATATAAAACAGAGGTGAGGCTAAGAAGTAAAAATGGAGATTACCAATGGTTCTATGTAAACGGAGAACCTGTAAAAAATGAAAAGGGAGAGATCAAAAAATGGATTGGCACTTTTACCAATATCAATGAGCAGAAAAAAACAGAGGAACACCTTACAATCGCGTTTCATAAAGTAGAAGAAAGTGAAAAACGATTCAGGAATACAGTTAAACAGGCGCCTTTGGGGATTGTTATTTTTAGAGGGCCCGGGTTTATCATTGAAATGGCTAACACCATCATGTTTGAAAAGATATGGCGACAGAAAGAAGATAATGTTCTTGGCAAAAAGCTTTTGGACGTGTTCCGTGAATTAAAAGGACAAAAATACCCGGAGTTATTGCATAAGGTATATTCAACAGGAAAACCTCATAGTGAGATTGAATCACTTACCTATATACAAGGTGAGGATGGGCTAAAGAAATTTTATTTTGATTTTGAATATGCCCCTTTATTTGAATCGGAAGGTACTATATCGGGAATAATAGTTACTGCAAATGATGTAACAGAAAAAGTAGAAGCAAGACAACTGCTGAAAGAATCTACTGAGCGCCTGGTGCTTGCTACAGAAGGAACGCAACTTGCCACATGGGACCTTAATTTGCAAACATCTGAGATTATTCATTCACCCCGACTCTCACAGATCTTTGGCTATCCTGATGAAACAAAAATTTTAACGCATCCTCAAATGCGTGCACAAATTCATCCGGATGATATTCACACGGTAGTTGAAAAAGCTTTTGAAAGCGCTTTACAAACAGGCACTTATTATTACCAGTCGCGTATTATTCATCCTGACAAAACAATACATTGGATCCGCACGCGCGGAAAGGTACTTTTTGATGACAACGGGTTACCTGTGAGAATGCTGGGTACACTTATTGATATTACTGATAGCCAGGTTGCACGGGAAAATACTGTCAGGATGGCGGCTATTGTTCATTCTTCAGATGATGCCATCATAAGCAAAAATATGAATGGGATCATTACCACATGGAATGCAGGAGCAGCAAGAATATTTGGATATAATGAAGAGGAAATGATCGGGCAGCCGATTACGAAATTAATTCCTGCTGATAAAATTGAAGAAGAAACTAATATCCTGGCCCGGCTTAAAAAGGGCGAAAGGGTTGAACACTTCGAAACCAAACGAATCACGAAGGATAAAAAAATCCTGGATGTTTCTTTAACCATTTCACCTCTCCAAGACGTTAATGGGAATATTATCGGCGCATCAAAAATAGCCCGTGATGTTACCAAACAAAAAGAAGCAGAACGGTTGATTAAGGCAAGTGAAGAAAAATTTCGCCTGCTGGCCAACTCCATGCCCCAATTTGTATGGACGGGAGATGCAGAAGGCAACTTAAACTATTTTAACAAATCTGTGTTTGATTATTCTGGTTTAACACCTGAGCAAATCAACAAAGATGGCTGGTTACAAATCGTACATCCTGATGACAGGGAAGAGAATATAAAGGCATGGATGCACTCAGTAAATTCAGGAATAGATTTTAATTTTGAACACCGCTTTCGCAGGGACGATGGGGAATACAGGTGGCAATTAAGCCGCGCCATTCCGCAAAAAGATGCAAATGGCAAAATTCAAATGTGGGTAGGAACCAGTACTGATATACATGAGATAAAAGAACTGGATCAGCAAAAGGATTATTTCATAAGTATGGCCAGTCATGAATTAAAGACACCCATAACTTCCATGAAAGGATATGTGCAGATATTGCAAAGTATGCACCTTAATAGTGATGACGCTTTTCTTAAAAAATCGCTCGGTATTATTGATAAGCAAATCGTAACACTTACCAAGTTAATTTCAGAGTTGCTGGATCTTTCAAAAATTAAATCGGGCAGCCTTGTGTTAAATAAAAAACATTTTCAGATCAATGAACTGGTACAGGAAGTTGTTGATGAGATAAAACATATTAACCCTGATTATTGTTTTACTTTCTCAAGGGAAACTGAAACGCTGGCATATGCTGACAGGGAAAGGATTGGACAGGTAGTCATAAATTTTCTTACAAATGCGGTAAAATATTCTCCCAATTCCCGTGAAGTAAAAATTGAAACTGGTATTGAAGATAGCAATATAATAGTTTCAGTAAAAGATTCCGGAATCGGTATCAATAAACAAGACCAGCAAAAAATATTTGAGCGTTTTTACAGGGTTGAAGGAAAGAATGAAAGAACATTTCCGGGTTTTGGGATTGGGTTGTTTATAGCCGCCGAAATTATTCACCGGCATGGCGGCAAAATCGGAGTAAAAAGTGAACCGGGAAAAGGTTCTGTTTTTTATTTTTTACTTCCTTTCGATAGCCAGTCATAATATTATAATGTCAGCCAAGCCCTCCCGTATACTGGTTATTGATGATAATGACGATATTCTTTTCATGCTGCAGGCAATGTTGCAACTTAAAGCATATCAGGTTTTCATAAAAAATAATATTGAGGATATTGAATCATTTATCATGGTAATATCCCCGGAGATTATTTTGATGGATATACTTTTGGGTGGCGCGGATGGCCATGAAATATGTAAACGCCTTAAAGCAGATCCGGCTCTTTCACATATTCCTATAATAATGATTTCAGCACATTCACACGCAGAAGCGGAGTGCCTTGAAGCCGGAGCAAGCTATTTTCTTGAAAAGCCTTTCGAAATCAAAGATATTTACCATGCTATTACTTATGTATTGGGAAGGGAGTATGCTTCTTAAATATTCATTATGTCATGAATTATTTCGTGATGAACTTTAGACCTGCCTGAAGTGTCAGGCCACTTAGACAGTTTTTTATATTGTAGATCATTTTTTAGTGGCCTGACACCAGAGGCAACTTAAATTTGGAGAAGGGTGCATACTTTTAAACATTCTTTTTGTCATAAATTATTTCTTTGTGGCGGCACCTGTGTAAGAACTGAGACCTGCCTGAGGTTGTCAGGCCACTTAAACATTCATTTATTTTAAATTATCTATCAGGGGCCAGACACCTACATGGACATAACTGACCACCCTTATATTTCCTGACAATGAGCCGGAAGAAAGTCAACTGTAACAATGATGTAATCAGCCGGGATACACCTGCATTGAAATTTAAATTTGTTTGTTGATGAAATCTATTAATAATTTTATCTCATCTTCCTGTTTGAACTTTGTTTTATTTTGGGATGCAAAATTATCAATGATTGTTTCATAGGCAGGCAATGATCTTTTTAATGACTTTATATTATTGCTTATCTCAAAGATTTTGTCGTTTATCACATCGTAAATATAAAGCTGGTATCTCGTTTCATATTCGTTCTTAACTGGCCCTCCATATGAATAATGTTCAGTGGCAGTTTTATATTCATACTTTAAAAATTCAAATTTAGGGCCACCGGTTAACAACTGGTAGAATGATGCGTTTGTTTGTTTGCCGCTATAAGGATAGCCGCTTTTGAAAAAAAAGGTTTTTTCTTTCCCGTTATCGTTAACCGGAAGCACGAATTGCTCAACGGGGTTTGCAAACATCAGCTGCAGGGTATCTTTTTTAAAATAAAGTTCATTGGTTACAAGTGAAAGATTTAACAGTACGTCCGTATATTGTTGGCCGGTTCTGAATTTTACAACGCCTTTTTCAAAACGGTCATTTAGCATTTTACTTCCTTCTACTGTAGCCGCATTTCCGGTTGGTATCCGCTTACCCGATTGGTCGTATGCTTCAAGTGTACCAACGGTTGATGTATTATTAGTACTATTAAAAATATCCGGCTGGCAATTTGCAAAAGATATGTTTGCAAATATTATTAACGTTAGAAAGTATTTCATATAAAGCAATTTAATAAAGCAAGTTAAGAAATAAACAATTACGGGGCTCCTTACTATTACATGGATGGTATTCAAAATACAGTTTTTAACACTATAGTAAACTTTTGTTCTTCCGGCCCGGATACGGGCTAAATGTGAGAGCGTTTTAACGTATTTGCAACCAATGATCTCTGTAGCCGGGTAAGTAGTGGGATGCAATAAATAGTTTTGCAGGTATTACCCGGTGCTTATCTGATATCAAAAAAACTATAACTAAATTTGAGATCAGCCCAGGGATACAGGATTTGTAATTAATTAAGGATCATTTTAATAAAAAATATTAATCAGAATTATAACCAATAAAGAACAATGGACAAAAGAGTGAAATTTGACTTTGAGATTTACTTTACAAACGGGGGAAGTATAAAGGGTGAAGATTTTCGATTGGATATTTTCCGTGAAGCAATTTCTGACAAAGAACTTACAGATTATATCGTAAAAGACATGCAACTTCTAATGGTTGGAGAGGTCAATATTTTAAATAAGGAAATTATTGACGAAATACATAAAAGAACATCAATCGGGAATATAGTTGAGAAAGAACTTTTAATCGATTTGAGCCACACGATTGAAAACGGGTTGGTAACATATAAAGGCTTGCCGGCACCCGTAATATGCGACTATTTAAGCAGGGAAAACTCAAAAAAATTTTACGAGGAAGGAACCGAATTTCAAATTGGTAAAATCGAAATGGTAACCAACACGGGAACCTATCTTGATTGCCCGTTTCACCGGTTTGAAAATGGAAAAGACCTTTCAGAAATTGGCCTGGAATGTTTTACCGGTCTTGAAGCAATCGTTATTCATGTTCCGTTTACTGATACTTTAGCAATAACCGAAGAGCACCTGAAAAACCATGAGGTTAGAAACCGGGCTGTGTTGATTCATACAGGATGGGACAGTAATTGGAATACTGAAAAATATTATGAAAACCATCCTCACCTCACGGAAGGGGCAGCCGTGTATCTAAAAAAATGCGGTGTAAAATTAGCAGGTATCGACTCTCATAACATTGACAACACCGAAGGAAAAAGCAGGCCTGTTCACACCATTCTTTTAGGTGCAGAAATTTTAATAGTTGAACACCTGTGCAATCTGTATTTATTGCCGGAAGAGGGCTTTACATTTAGTGCAATACCGCCGAAATTTAAAGGGGTAGGAACATTCCCTGTGAGAGCAATGGCTAAGCTTCAAAGCCCAAAATAATAAAGTAATACCGCATATTTGTACCTCATGGTAATTGATTCGTGTGCAGTTAAACACAAAGGTCATTTTATATAACTCAGTTTTTATTACCATGCCGGTGGTTCAATATAGGGAGGCTGATAAATTTGACATAACTGCTATGGCCGGGATACGGGCAAAAGAGTGGGGCACAGAAGAATACTGGTGCAATCGTATTTCAGGATATATGGATTGCGTAGTTCATCCGCAACAGGCATTGACGCCCGTACTATCTATATTGCATCGGAAGCCGGCGCTGTAGCAGGTTTTATCGCGGGCCATCTCACACGCCGTTATGGATGCGATGGCGAGTTGCAGTGGATTAACGTTGCTCCGGAACATCGAAGAAGTGGAACGGCTTCT